>CALIJJ010000291.1 GCA_938017515.1 uncultured Pseudanabaenaceae cyanobacterium | reverse complement strand
GTTGATGCGTTCCTGGATGCCTTGGTGGCGGCCGGGGTTAAGGGCATGGTGGTGCCAGATTTGCCCTTAGAGGAGTCGGATGCTCTCTTGGCGGCAACGGCCCAGCGGGAGATTGATTTGATTCTGCTGGTCGCGCCGACGAGTTCCGATGAGCGGATTGAGGCGATCGCCCGCCGATCCCAAGGCTTTATCTATCTCGTCAGTGTGACCGGTGTTACGGGCATGCGTGAGGCGGTTCAGGGCCGGGTCCAGGAGCTGCTAGCCAAGCTGCGCAAGGTGACGGATAAGCCAATTGGCGTCGGTTTTGGCATTTCGGGGCCCGAGCAGGCAAAGCAGATGCAGTCCTGGGGGGCAGACGCCGTTATCGTTGGCAGCGCCTTTGTGAAGCGTCTGGCCGATGGTGAAGATGGGGCTCCGGTGGACACCGTGGGCCAGTTTTGTAGCAGCTTGAAGACGGCGATTGCCTAAGGGAGAAACAGATCATCATGACCAAATATGTCATGTGGGGCAGCTACTGCGAGAACGTCATGGAGAAGCGTGCTCCCCACCGCCAAGCCCATCTTGATGGTTTGGCTCAGCAAAAGGAATCCGGCGTGCTCGTGACCTTGGGACCAACCAAAGACGCGACGATGGTTTTTGGCATTTACGAAGCACCGGATGAGGCCACAGTCAAAGCCTTGGTTGAAGGTGATCCCTACTGGAAAAACGGTATCTGGACTGAATATCAGATCCGAGAATGGATTCAGGCTTTTTAGAGCCTTTTAGAGACTGTCATGACTCGACTTCTGTTCGGACTGCTCTGGCTTGCTTTTGTGGGGTATGCCTGTGTTTTTGCGCCCCCCGATGACCCTGCAACGCTCGAGCTGATTGTGAAGTTGTCCACCGGGCAATGGAGCGAGCTAAATCCGCTGGTCGTGGCCCTGTTTAACCTCATGGGGCTTTGGCCTTTGGCCTACATGGTGATGCTTTTGCCCGATGGCCATCAGCGTTCCGGGATCCCCGCTTGGCCCTTTGTTGCCGGTAGCTTTGGGTTGGGGGCGTTTGCGATTCTGCCCTACTTGGCATTGCGTGGACCCGTGTCAGAAGCGGCTGAGCTGAAGCCAAAAGTCGTTTCGGCCGCAGCTGTTGCCCATGGGCAGCCAAAGCTGTTGCAGGGATTAATGTCTCGGGGCTGGGGCTTGGCTTTAGGGATCATGGCTGCTGCATGGTTGGTCTATGGTTTGGGTTGGGGAGATGGGGCCGATTTTGGGCTGCAATGGCATTCCAGCCGATTTATTCATGTCATGGGCCTCGATTTTTGCGCCCTGACCCTTCTGTTCCCTGTTTTTATCCTGGGGGAATTGCAGCGGCTTGATCCCCCGGAGCACGCCAAGGGCGATGGAGAATCTCTCACCCGCTTTCCGCCTCTGATGATTGCATGGGGGACAATACTGTTGCCTGGGTTAGGCGGGATGTTGTATCTACTGAGGCGACCCCGACAGGCCTTTTTGTCTACATCAAATACTATTCCTAAGGATTGATTGGGAAATCATTCTTTAAGGCAAGATTTATTGAGTTTGTTAGACCGCGATCGCCTCTCCCGGCCCCTTTGAGAGGCTCTTTTCTCCGTCTTTATACGCAGTCTTAACCTTTTCATAAAGGGATTGCGGCTGGGTAAAATGCAATTTTTACGGATGTCTATGATCCCGATTTGAGTGGGTATAAAATCTCTTGTTCTATGAGACGGCAGTGATATGATTGCCGCAGAAAGAGCTCTGAGCTTTTTGAAGTCGCAGTTAGATAGAGAGTTCGTAAGACCTATGGCAAATGTCCCCTCTCATTCTCCTATTTCCCCCGTGGTCCTGGTGATTTTGGACGGATGGGGATATCGGGAAAAATCGGAAGGAAACGCGATTTTGAAAGCAAAAAGTCCTGTCATGGACAGCCTTTGGGAGGCTTACCCTCATACGCTGATTAATGCTTCGGGCAAGGATGTCGGCCTTCCCGCCGGACAGATGGGTAATTCAGAGGTGGGTCACCTCAACATTGGAGCGGGGCGTGTTGTCGCCCAAGAGCTGGTGCGTATTAGTGAGGCCGTTGAGGACGGCTCTCTACTGCGCAATCCGACGCTGGTGGACCTCTGCAAGACGGTGCGTGAACGCCAGGGGAAACTACACCTCATTGGTCTCTGCTCTGATGGGGGGGTTCACTCCCACCTCAACCATTTATTGGGGCTGATTGACCTGGCGAAGACAGAAGGCATGAATGATGTTTGCATTCATGCGATTACCGATGGGCGAGATACGAAGCCCACGGCTGCAGGCAAGTTTCTAGAGAGTTTGCAGGTTCATACTGAGCGCACAGGTGTGGGTCGGGTCGTTACTCTGTCGGGTCGCTACTATGCCATGGATCGCGATCGCCGCTGGGACCGCATCCAAAAAGCCTACGACGTACTGACCCAGGATGGAGAGGGCACTGGCCAGACGGCTCAGGAAGCCCTCAAAGCCTCCTACGACGCTGGTAATGCCGATGAATTTGTTCTCCCAGTGCGTTTGGCACCCGGTGCCATTGAGGCAGGAGATGGCGTCATCTTCTTCAACTTCCGTCCCGACCGAGCCCGTCAACTGACCGCCGCCTTCATTGATCAAGGCTTTGATGGGTTTGAGCGACAGCAGATTGACAACCTGGGATTTGCAACCTTTACCCAGTACGACGAGTCCCTACCTGCGACCGTTGCCTTTGCTCCCCAGACCTATGACAACATTCTGGGGGAAGTGATTTCGAAGCGGGGGCTCAAGCAGTTCCGGGCTGCAGAAACCGAGAAATATCCCCACGTCACCTACTTCTTTGATGGAGGGGTCGAGCAGCAGTTTGAGGGGCAGGTTCAGCGTTTAGTGGCCAGTCCTCAGGTGGCGACCTACGATCGTGCTCCGGCCATGTCAGCCAAGGAACTGACTCAAGTGGTGGTTGAGGCGCTCGAAACGCGCCAATATTCCATGATTGTGATGAACTACGCCAACCCAGATATGGTGGGCCACACCGGTAATTTGGATGCGGCGGTGGATGCCATTGAGGCGGTGGATCACTGTTTGGGCAAGCTCATGAGCAGCATCATTGCCGTCGGCGGCACGGCACTCATTACAGCGGATCACGGCAATGCCGAGTGCATGTGGGACGAGGATGGCAATCCCTGGACGGCTCACACATCTAACCAAGTGCCGTTCATCTTGGTGGAAGGTGAGGGCCGCAAGATCCCTGGCCATGCTACCGAGGTTCAGCTCCGGGAGAATGGTCGGCTGTCGGATATTGCTCCGACCATTTTGGAGATCCTGCAGATTCCCCAGCCTGAGGAAATGACGGGACAATCGATGATTGTCCCGGTGGAGGTGGATTTGAAGAAAAACCGCACCCCTGTGCGCCTCGGTTCTCTGTAGAGGGAATTTTTTCCCGTTGTCTGCGTGGTCCTGGCCCTCACCCCGTGGGGGCCTGACCCACTCTTCCCGGCTTTACCCGGTCTCCAGTAAGCTGTTTAGGGTAATTTGATTAACGTTCTCTACGAATCGTCTTTGCTATGTCGGCGAGCAACATTCTTGACATCATTTGGCTGGTTTCGGCCATTGGTCTGATTATTTTTATTCTGCTCCATAGTCCCAAGGGGGACGGCATTGGCGGCATTGGCGGCCAGGCGCAGCTGTTTACCAGTACGAAAAGCGCTGAAACGGCCCTGAATCGTATTACTTGGTCTCTCTTTACTGTCTTTATTTTGTTGACGGTTGTGTTGTCGTCACCGCGTTTTGGTCTGACCGCGATTCTGAATACGTTCACGTCTGCGACCTAGGCGCAGAATGTTGGGGCACGGGATGTTGGGGCGCGGGCTGTTGGGACGAGGCAAGGGAATCCGCAGGGGCCAGAGCGACTGGTTTGCTGCGGGTGCTGGGATAGGAGGTACATTCGCAGCTTGGCTGTTTTTGTGGCCGGTGGCGATCGCTGACTCCCCTGCCCCCCTTCCGGCACCCTCTTCAACCCACGGTTGCAGTTTGTCTGAAGGCTGTCCGGTGAAGGATGCTTTCGCAGACTCCGATTTCGCAGACTCCGACTCGACAGATTATTTTGAGGCCATTGTTCCTAGTCGCCAGGGCTACTTGTTCTGGCCTGAACAGCCTGTTTGGGTTTATGTGGAGCCGCCAGCAGCGCCAGCATCCGGTTCCGTTAGCCCGATGCAATTGCGATGGTACTCAGCGGTGGAGGGGGCGATCGCCGATTGGTCTCCCCACATGGCTTTGGCGCGAACCGAGCAACGTGAGCAGGCTAACATTCGCATTTTTCGTGCCGCACCGCCGTTAAAATGGATACCGGAAGGACCGAGGGCACGGAATGCAGAGACTCAGTTTCGACTCTTTTGGGAGACGGACGCGGCTGGAAAGCGATGTTTTCGCCATCAGCAAACGATTTTTTTGAGCGATCGCCAAGGCTCAGACCTGCTACGAGGGACCGCTCGCCACGAACTGGGCCATGCCCTGGGCCTTTGGGGCCATAGCCCTGACCCCGGAGATGCACTTTACTCCACCCAAGTCGGTCTCCCGCCGCAAATTTCCCCCCGCGATATCAACACACTCAGGCGTGTATACCAGCAGCCACCAGGACTTCGCTGTTTAGACTCTACCTCCGGAGCAACCCATGGATCCCGAGAATAATTCGTCTCTTGATACGGTCCCTTCTGAAGCCACTGATGCTGTCGATGCGGTCGCTGACTCCCAGACCAAAATTACGGTTCAGGAGCCTGCTTCTCCCTCCGATGCGCAGCCGGAAGAGCTGTCGCGTCAGCCCGGACAACAGGTTCAGCAAGCCCGTACGTCGATCACAGCCCTGACATCGCTCTTTGATGACCCGGTGACGCTGAAGCCCCGGGAAAAGGCTGAGGGTGATGAATCCCTGGCCGGCGCGATGCTAACGATGCCTCGTAACGCCAAGCAATCCGCCCAAGCGGCTCGCGCTAAGATTGCACGGGCTCTGGAAGATGCGGATGCAGCGCCTGCGAGCAAGGAAGCGGCTCGCCTGCAGGGAGAGGCGGCGACTGACCCCGTTGTGGATAATTCAGTCTCTGCCGATGGGAAATCAGATGAAGCCATGGCATCGGGACCTCGTTCCGAAGAGGCGAATGCGAGTCCTGACGGCGCAGCCTCAAACGCTTCACCCTCGGCAGATGCCTCTGAGACCAAACCGACCCTGTCGCCGGATCAGCAGGTTCGGATCAAGCGCTATGAAGATCACCTCGCGCTGATTTTTCCCCGTGAGCAGAAGGTGGCCAATCCGGATGTGACGGTGGATTTTGTCGATTCAGAACTCTGGCAACAGCTTCAGCAGCGGTTGAGTGGTGGGGAGCGTTCTTGGAAGGTCAATACTCCCGTCCACCTCAATGCTCAGGATCATCTCCTCGACAGTCGCCAACTCCAGGAACTCGGCGAAGCGCTCGATCGCTATGATCTTAAGCTCACCCGTGTGGCGACGAGTCGTCGGCAGACCGCCGTCGCTGCCGCAACCGCTGGATTTTCCATCGACCAGGGGGCTGAGTTGCCGCTTGTGGCTCTGACGGGGGAAGTCGAAAAGGCGAAAGCGCCCTCCCTTGCCACCGAACCGCTCTATCTCCAAACGACGGTACGTTCCGGGGCGGAAATTCGTCATCCCGGTTCGGTGATCATCATGGGCGATCTCAATCCCGGTAGTTCCGTCGTGGCCGATGGCGACATCCTGGTTTGGGGCAAATTGCGCGGTGTGGCCCACGCGGGAGCCTCGGGCAATAAAAACAGCATTATTTTGGCCCTCAAAATGGAACCCACTCAGCTGCGTATTGCGGATGCCCTCGCCCGGGTGGCCTCCGCAGAGCAGGGACAAACGGTTCCTGAAGTTGCCTACGTAACCGCGAAAAATGACATTCGCATTACCGAGGCCACGGGCTTTACTCGCCCCTATCGGTAGCCTGTCACGGCAGATTTACGGGCTTTAGCCCTTACAAAAGTTGCATCGTAGGGGATAATGAGTCGCAAATTACATCCGATGAGCATACGCGTTTAATGAGTCGCGCTATTGTTGTGACCTCCGGCAAAGGAGGCGTTGGTAAAACAACGACATCTGCCAACCTGGGTATGGCCTTAGCCCGTCTAGGTCACGCCGTCGTTGTGATTGATGCTGATTTTGGTCTCAGAAACCTTGATCTATTGCTTGGTCTAGAGAACCGTGTGGTTTATACCGCGTTGGATGTGTTGGCGGGCCAATGCCGCTTGGATCAGGCGTTGGTGAAAGATAAGCGTCAACCCAAGTTGGCTCTGTTGCCTGCGGCTCAAAATCGCACGAAAGAATCGGTCAATGCCCGCCAGATGCGTCAGATTGTGCGTGCTCTGGCGACACGCTACCAGTACATTTTGATTGACTGCCCGGCGGGTATTGAGATGGGGTTCCGCAATGCGATCGCCCCTGCCACCGAGGCCCTCATTGTCACCACCCCAGAGATTTCTGCCGTGCGCGATGCCGATCGTGTGGTGGGGTTGCTCGAAGCCCACGGCATCAAGCGAATTAATCTCATCATTAACCGCATCCGTCCGGCCATGGTGAAGGCCAATGACATGATGTCCGTGGAAGACGTCAAGGAAATTTTGGCGGTGCCGCTGATTGGCATTGTGCCGGATGATGAGCAGGTGATTGTTTCGACGAATAAGGGTGAACCCCTGGTGTTGGCCAAGGAAGAGTCCTTTGCTGGACGCTCCTTTGACAACATTGCGAAACGCTTGGAGGGCCAACAGGTCAAATTCCTGGACCTGGATGAGATGAACCCCGGATTCTTCTCCAAGCTACGTCAGCTTTTCACTGGCAAAAAATGAGATCGCCGAATTTTGAGTCATCATGGCCTCAGTCACTCCGGCTTCAGTCGTTTTGGTTTCAGTTGTTTTAGCTTCGCCCCCTGAGCTGCCCCATTCCGTGAGCCAATCATGCTTTCCGACCTGATCGATCGCCTGCTAAACCGTTCTAGTCCCAAAAGCCGCAATGAAGTGAAGCGACGGCTGCAACAGCTTTTAGCCCACGATCGCACCACACTCTCCCCCAAGGAACTAGAGGCAATCCAGGCTGAAATTCTGGAAGTTGTGTCTCGTTATGTGGAACTCGATCAAGACGGGTTGGAGTTTGCCCTGGCTAGCGATCAGCGACTGACCTCCTTGGTTGCGAATCTTCCCATTCGCCGCATCAAGAGCGATGACAAGGATGGAGCGGCCAAGCGCGTGGCTGAAATTCCCCAGGAAGATGCATCGAATGAGCCCGTTCCCGATAACATGACGCTCGATTTGGATGATGATGAGGCTGAGATTTTTAAGCTAGACCTCGACCCTGAATTGGGGGATGTTCCTGCTTCAGAGGACTCGACTCCCGGTAATTCGTCCGCTAGCGCCTAGGACGCTGCCAGTTCCTGCACCGATAGCCACTCCCCCTGGTCACCCAAAATGCCCTGGCCTAGCTTGGCGCTGCACTGCTGCAGCATATGTTCCATCTCACTGATACGGATGGGTTTGGTCAGGTAGCCGTTCATGCCGACCCGACGACAGCGGTGCTGATCTTCCACGGTGGCGTAGGCCGTGAGGGCAAAAATCCAAGGACTGGGCTGTCCTGGGAATTTCTCCGCATTGAGGGGCCAACCATCGCGAATTTTCTCCACAGCGCTCAGACCATCGAGCTCTGGCATTTCCAAATCCATTAGGACCGCGTCATAGAGCTGATCTTTTAAGGCATCGATGGCTTCCCAACCGTTGCAAGCCGTATCCACTTGGTGGCCAAACTTTTCCAGTAATTTGGTCGCTACCATTTGGTTGAGCTTGCTGTCTTCGACCAGCAAAATCTTGAGCTGAGCAGGCCGGGAGGCGGGGGCAAAGATGAGGGGGCGATCGCAAAACTCCCAGGTGTAGGACCCCAGACGCATCATGTCGCCATCCTTCAGCGGTCGGGGTTGATTCGCCAACAAAAGCTCGTCATTGAGATAGGTGCCGTTGGCGCTACCAATGTCCTGGAGTGCAAAGCCGTCGATCTGGCGCAGAATCTGGGCGTGGTAGCGGGACACCAGCTTGTCCTTGAGGGAAATCGTGTTGTCTCCAGCCCGGCCCAGGGTTAGGAGTGAACCATCCAATTGAACAATTTGCTCCTGGGACTGCAAATCGGGTTTGGGCAATTCGCCACCGCTGATGGTGGGAAACATTTCGTCTCCCCCTTGGCGAATGGGGGCCATGACTTCCTTGAGATAGGTTTGGATGCTTGCATGGGTCTCGGTTTGACCGGGCTCAGGCTGCTCCAGCACCAGCGAAAAGGAAAAGGTCGTGCCGACCCCTGCTTCGCTATTCACCCAAATCTGGCCCTCCATGAGTTCGGTCAAGCGTCGGCAGATTGAGAGACCCAGTCCTGTGCCGCCGTAGCGGCGGGTGATGGAGGCGTCCGCCTGGCTAAAGACTTGGAAAAGCTGGGCTTGTTTCTGGGCATCGATGCCGATACCGGTGTCCTGCACTGAGAAGACCAAACGCTTTTTGTTGGCCGGTTGCTCTGGCCCTTCGTTTGGGGCGGTTTCTTGGCTGGCTTCGTCTGCGATCGCCACCCGCACGGTCACCGCCCCGGATTCCGTGAACTTGATCGCATTGCCCACGAGATTGATCAAGATCTGGCGAATGCGAGCCACATCACCAATCCACTCATTGGACAGACCCTCTGCCAATTCATAGGACAGCACAATGTCCTTTGCGCGAGCCTTGATCTTGAACATATCAAGGACGCCCTGGAGACAAGCCTTGATTTCAAAGTGGGCGGTGTCGAGTTCTAGCTTGCCCGACTCGATTTTGGACAGGTCCAGAATGTCATTGATGATGCTAAGTAAAGCTTCGCTGCTACTGCGGACCGTGGCCACATAATCCCGTTGCTCGGGGGTGAGGGCTGTGTCTGACAGCAAAATGGTCATGCCAGTAATGGCATTGAGCGGCGTCCGAATCTCGTGGCTCATGGTGGCCAAAAACTCAGTTTTGGCCCGGCTGGCATCCTCCGCCGCTTGAATCGCCCGACGTAATTGCTCCTCGGTGGATAATGCTGGAGCCGCTAGATTAAAGCCAGCTTGCTCCGAACCGGTCAAGTCTGGACCAGCCAGATCTGAACCAGCCAGATCTGAACCAGCCAGGTCTGAACCGGCCAGGTCTGATGATGGGGAAGCATCTGTAGAAGCGTCCATCGGCGTTGAAAGGCTAGGCATGCTGAGGATTATCCTGGGCCACTGAGAGGGATTGAGACGGAAGGAATGGAGCGAGCCGCTCGGGGAGGCGGAATGCTGATTCAGAATCGTGCCTGCTTGGACTAGAGAGGCATTTCTTAACCTTTAAGATGCCCGCTAGCCATGCCCTATGAAACAGCAACATTTTCTTCTGAAACTCAATAAAATCAAGCCTTACAGCCTTTTTTATTCCCGAAGATATTAGGAACCCATGTCTGACATCTCCGACTGAGGGCTGAGCCGGACCCGGGAATACCAGCGAGCGAACCGATGCGTGAGAAGATATACCCAGCTTGGTATCGATGGAATGAGTACTTCGTCCTCCACCTTGGCAACCCTGTTAGAGTCCCTCCGGTTAGACGGGGTGAGTCCGAAGGTGCGCTCTCAGATTTATTTCAAGTCCTCCCTGACGGCGCTTTCACATGCCATGGAGGATCAGGTTTTGGCTAGTGATGATCGCCCCTTGATCATTGCAACGTTTCAGCATGAGCGCTTCTACCGGCAGGAAGCCCATCGCTACGAACGTATTGCCGCCCAGACGGAGCAAGTGTACGTTTTATCTGCTCCCGAAACAGAGTTTCGCAACTCTTCTGGCGCCTATGAAACGGTTGCCTTTGACCTCGCAGATAGTTTGGCCCAGGAATGGAACTTGGTGGTGATCGGTGAACACTACGCGAGTTGTCTCGTGTGTGAGGAGCGCCTAGAGAAGCCATCCACAGCGCAGCATGTTGATCCGAGTCGCCGGTTTGAGGGGATTTGGACGTTCGATCGCACGGTGAGCACCCGAGCGGCCAATCTCTTGCTGGAGCAGATTGTGCAGTATCGCCCTGAGCTGGGCGACAAGGTAAAACGTGCCCAGGAGCAGCTCAGGGCGGATGCAGAAAGTCCGGTGAATTTGGCCACTCCGGGACCCTTTGCAGAGCGTTTGGTCACCTATCTTCAGGCGGGCCAATATAAGTTGTTGAAAGCCTATCGCTCGATCGCAGAAAAGGAGCGTCGGGAAAGCCTGGTCAATTCCATTGCAACGGCGGTACGTCGTTCTTTGGACCCGGAGGCGGTGTCCCAGGTTGCGGTGCAGGAGCTGGGTGAAGCGCTGGATGCCTGTCGCTGCCTGATCTATCCCTGCCGAGCGGATGATGCCAACGCTCAACTCAACCACGAACATTTGGGGCGTGCCGTCCCCTCTTTGGTGGGCCAAAGTCTTTCGCTCAAAAATAATCCACTGTTCAAGGAAGCCCTGGTGCAGGAAGCACCGGTTTATGTTGAACAGGTGGCCGATGACCCGCGCCTGCAAACCTCTGCGGCGTTGCAGAAGTGGGCGAAGAAGGGCAAAATCGAGAGCTGGTTGCTAGTACCACTCCTTCACCAAGGGGAGTTGTTGGGCATGGTTGAGCTGCATCGTTGCGGGGGGGAAGCCTGTGACCAGTCGCTCTGGACCGATGCTGATGTGGCGCTGGTGGAGGCGGTTGCCCCCCAAATTAGTGTGGCGTTTATTCAGGCGCGGGCCTATGCGGAGCTGGAGGACTTGAACCAGCAACTAGAGGCCCTAGAGGAGACGCGTTATAACTTGACGGCGATCGTTGGGCACGAGCTGCGCACGCCTTTGGCGACGGTCAAAATCTGTCTTGAGAGTTTGGCCAGCGAACCGGATATGTCGGCAGAAGTTCGGCAGGTGATGCTGAATACGGCCCTCGGAGACGCAGAGCGGCTGCGGCAGCTTGTTCAGGATTTCTTGACACTGTCACGCTTAGAAAGTGGCCGTGTGAAGCTCCTTACGGAGCCCCTGTCGATTCAAGAATGTGTCAGTTTGGCCCTGAGCAATATCAATGCCCGTCGTGCCAAGGTGGCGTTGCCGGAGATCAGTAATGAGATCTCTGATGAGCTGCCGCTGATTGAGGGAGATGGAGAGCGGCTGGTGGAGGTGCTGGCGAAGTTGCTGGACAATGCCTGCAAGTTTACGGAGCCCGATGGAACGGTTTTCATTCAGGCGAAGACGATCGAGCCGGAGATGTTGGAGGTGACGATCGCGGATACGGGGCGAGGCATTGACCCGGAGCGGCTGGAGACAATTTTTGAGCGCTTCTATCAAGAAGAAGGAGCCTTGCGGCGCACAGCGGGAGGCACGGGTTTGGGCCTGGCCATTTGCCGCCAGATCATAACGCGATTGGGCGGCAAGATTTGGGCCGAATCTGAGGGGGCGGACAAGGGGACGCAGTTCCACTTCACGTTGCCGATCGCAGTGCTGAATACGTCGAAGACCGAAGCACCTGACTCAAAGTCTTCTCGCAAATCTGGAGCCCGTCGTCGTAAGCGTTGAGCCATGGGCTAACCCCTGAACGAAGCTGGCTGATAAAGGCGTTTCAAACATAAAATCAGCATGCTAAAACACCTGCTTTCTGAAGATTCTTGTGCATCGGATTGAGAAAAATTAAGCATTCTCAGTCGCGGTTACCTGTCGTGATAATCTGATTTCAGACGCAAAGGAGAGGCCCCAAAGGCCACACTCCTCAAGGCTAAACCCCTTGAACTAAAACAACTTAGAGCGATGAGCCTGCGTCTCCTGCTCCATCCTCAGCCCGCGTTTTGTGGATTACTATGCCGCCCGCGAGTTTTAAATATCTCCCTTCGTTTAGGTCCCGGCTTGCCCGTGACAACATCAAAAAGGTTGATGGATATTAAACTCAATTCTGTATTCTTACAGGTCTACAATTGCTAGGCATTTAGGCATTGATTAAAACGTAGAATCCGCCGCACTCCGTTAACCATAACTATTGACCTGGAGTCAATTGAATTCATTGAAATCTACGAAATAGCCTTGGACCCCTGTCCAAGGCTATCGTGTTTTAAACTCAGAATTGTGGTGTATTAATCGAGTTGGTGTTGTTGCCCTAGGGCTGGTAGTGCCTGTGTTGTAGAAGCCGTGGTCGTGGCAATGAAAATAGAAGGAGTTGATCAGGGTCGAAGCAACAATAGTTGAAGAAGGATAGATTGGAAATATTAGGTTGGAAATATATCGTTATTCGCAATAGAGCCTAGAGAGAAGCTGGCTCAAAAGAAGCGGAATCAGGAATTTAGGTGTTGCTCACCAAGGCTTGGAACGCTTTGTTGTTGTGAACGCGCTCAAAGTCACTATCGGTTCGAGCTAAGAGGCGGTAATGGCTTTCGAGAAAAATGGCGCGTTGCAAATTGAGTGCTGCGTCTTCCCCTTGACCCAGTAATCCGTAGGCGCAAGCTCGGTTGTACCAAGCTTCGTGTTTGTCAGGCTTAATTTCGATCGCCCGGTCGTAGCTTTCCACCGCTGCCTGGTAGTGACCCAGCGCCGCCAGCTCAATGCCTCGGTTGTACCAAGCCTCGTGCTTATCGGGTTTGATTTTGACGGCTTCGTCGTAGCTGGACACGGCCTCTTCCCCACGGCCTAGGGTCGCCAGAGTGTTGCCCCGGTTGTACCAAGCTTCGTGGTAATCGGCCTTAAACTCAATCGCTTTGTCATAGAGGGCAATTGCCGCTTCCTTCTGACCAGCGGCGGCAAGGTCGATCGCTTGGTTATAGAAACTTTCGTATTGAGCCACTTTAAAATCGATGAGTATCATTACTGCTCTTTTTCCTTACACCGTTCATCCTAAGACGGCAGATGCAATTTTGGGAACTCCCAAAACAGCGGAAACACCTATGAAATCTAGGTTTTCGACGATGGCTACCCTATAAATAGGATTCCCAGTCCAAATTAAAAAACATCAAAGTTTTCCGCAATTTCCCCCACGACTGCCGCCCAACCCTTGGATCCAGGCTGGGGTGCTACCCGCCATCCATGTTTTTCGATGTGAGGAATCAGATCCGGATGGGGACCCTGCACACCGGGAATTACGATGGCGATATCCACGGACTCAAGCATGGATAAATCGTTGGGGCTATCCCCTAGACCAAGAGTTGTGATATTTGTTCCGTTTTTTTTCTCCGTATTGGCACCCTGTTTGTGTGCTGAAGATTTCTGGGCTGACGATGCTGGGCTGGGCTGGACAGGTTGCCAAGCTTGTTTCAGTAATTGGACGGCGCGTCCCTTTGCTGCACCCATGCCGAGCAAATGGCAAAAACGATTACCCACCAGAATCTTGAAGCCGCGTCGGGCGGCGGCGGTTTGGAGCTGGCTTAGGTCGGTCTTTGGACGCAGGAAGGGCTCACTGAATTGGCGATCGCAAGCCCGCCGAATATCCTCTGGTGCTAGCTGGGTTGCCGCAATCAACTCCGCTTCATCCATATCCCCAAACCCCCGCAGGATCTCCCCCAGATCCTCGGACAGGGCTTTCAATCCTGCCCGTGCCTCGTCGTAGGTGCTGCCCAGGGTGATCGTTTGCAGCTCGCCGTCTTGCCCCAGGGTCAGAGGAATCGGCACGCTGTCGGCAATGGCCCCTGCTTCCACCGCAAAGCGGTCATCGTCAATGTCCATCCAGATGCCGCTGCCATTTTCGACAATGAACGGATCATTAAGCTTCAGCGCTTGGCGCAGGTCAATGACCTCTGCGCGGGTTTTGCTCGTGGTGGGAATGACGGGCATCCCAGCAGCCTGAAGTTTTTGGATGATCGGCACAGCGGCATCGTAACGGTAGTCATCGTGGTTGAGCAGCGTACCGTCGAGGTCAGTGAAGCACAGGAGCATTGGTAATCCAGGCGGTTTGGTACGGCGCTAATTTGATTTTCTGAGTGTCGGCGGTGAGCCGGACATCGCTAAGCAAATCATGCCATTCATCGGTGCAGATGAGATTGAGATTTGAGACTGAGATGCTGCTGGGGTGATCGCTGAGGTTGTGTAGGCTGAAAATGCTCTGGCTGCGATCGCGGCTCTGGCGCCAAATCCCAAACACAGCACTACTGCGCAATTGCAGCGTGAATTGGGTCGCGTTGGGATGGAAGGCGGGCTGCTGTCGTCGCACTTGAACCAGCCGCTTCAGCTCATTGAAAACCCAATGCTGATCGGAGTCGGGATCGGCCAGGTGTTCACAGAGAACGTCGTAGTCCCATTGGTGGCGGTTGATGCTGCGGTTGTGGCCCGTGGCATCCGCCCTGGCATTGTCATTGGGGGTGGCAAGCAGACTATGGATGTAGAAGGCTGGGATCCCTTCTAGGGATAGCATGATGGCCTGGGAGCAGACAAAGCGTTGTCGCTGCCATTGATCGGGGCCTTTGACGGTGCCCTTGAGGGCATCGAAGAGTGAAATGTTGAGTTCGTAGGGGGTTTGACGACCGTCGCCGTGGCTGCGGTAGCTGATTCTGCCACCGAAACGTTTGACGGTATCCACAAGCTGCTCAAATTCTTCCCCCTCTAATAGACCCTCCGCCGGACGCATGCCAATGCCGTCGTGGGAGGCGGTGAAATTGAAGTAAGCGCAGCCCTCTGGGGCCGGGGGCATGCTCATCATCCAGGTTTTGAGGTGTTTGGCTTCTCCCCGAAGCAACGCATTCAGCAGCAGCGGTGGCAGGCTGAAGTTGTAAATCATGTGGGCTTCGTTGCGATTGCCGAAGTAGCTAAGATTCTCCCGGTTGGGGACGTTGGTTTCGGTAACGATGGCCGCCCGGGGATAGGTAAAGGCCAGAATCTCCCGCATTACTCGAATGGCAGCATGTGTTTCTGGCAGATGCATGCAGGAGGAGCCCAGCTTTTTCCAAAGGAAGCCAACGGCATCAAGGCGAACAAACCGTGCGCCGTGACGGCAGTAGCCTAGGAGAATATCGATGAACTCCAGTAGAACGTCAGGATTGGCAAAGTTGACATCTACTTGATCAGCACTGAAGGTCGTCCAAACATGACGCGTTCCGCTTTGGGTTTCGACCGGGGTGAGCAACGGGCTGCTGCGAGGACGAACCACTTGACTACAGTCGGTGCTGGGATCGGCTTCAATAAAATAGTCGCAACCAGGCTTTTGTTGTGCAATAAACTGCTTGAACCAGTCGGATTGACTGGAAATATGGTTGATCACAAGATCGGCCATAACATCGAAGGTTTGAGCAATCGCTTCGACATCCTCCCAAAGGCCTAAATTGGGATCTACTTTTCGATAGTCAATGACAGCAAAACCATCATCTGAACTGTAGGGAAAGAATGGCAAAATATGTACGCCACTCAGTATGTTATTAAGATTTTTATTTAAGAACTCGTTAAGGGTTTTCAGGGGCGCTTTTGGGGGTGTCTGGCACTCCTCTGATGGAATGACTTTTCCATTATTGTCCTTGGGTGACTCCACCAGGCTGTCACCGTAGGTAATGAGCAGCATTGTGGTCTCATCCCAGCGATCGCCACTGGGAGCACTGGTCGCTAGATGGGGAGCAACGACCTGATTGAGCCGTTGCTCAAGGTCTGACAGCGGTTGGTCGGGATAAAGCAGAGAGAGTAGGGGATAGAGGCGATCGTCCAACTGCTTCAGTCGTTCTGCTCCCACCGGTGTGTGAAGGGGCACTGATGAGGCAGACGCGGGGGCGCTGGAAGGGGGAGAGGGCTGGGTCGCAGTCATAGGTTCTAATAGGTCTAAGCAGTACCAATCGAACAAATTATGCTGAGTTTCTAATGCTATTCTCCAACACGATGCAGCGACTCATAATCTGTTCAAAATTGGGATTACTCTACTGTAGCTCCACTTTTGATCATCCGGTATGGCGCAGACTTTTGGTGGCCAAGCCGTATTTTTGGCTACAATCTGTATCGCAATATGTTCGTTAGTATGAATCTATAAATTATTGTTGTCATCTCGGGTATTCACAATGGACTTCCAGCAGGAATTCATCACGACAATTCACGATTTGGGGGCCGATTTAGAGAGTCTAGAGCAACGGCTTATGACGCTCAGTGAAACCTACCCGATGGCATTACTGATTCCCTCGCTGTACGAAGAGCTGGAGCGTCCGGCCCTAACTCGTATCAAGCAACATCTTAAGGAGTGCCGATATATCCAAGACATTAATGTCTGCCTCTACGCCGATACTGCGGACCAGTACCGCCATGCCGTTCAATTTTTTAGTGATCTGCCCCAGAGAGTCCGTGTCATCTGGACCAATGGACCCCGGGTACGCTCGCTGTTAGAAATGCTGGCCGAGAAAAATCTTAATCTGTTGGACTATAAGGGGAAGGGGTGGGCCGTGTGGCTCGGTTTGGGTCTGTCGTCTTTGAATGCCCGGGCGATCGCGCTCCACGACGCTGACATTGTCACGTTCGATCGATCCCTGGTGGCGAAGCTGTTCTATCCCGTTGTGGAACAGGAGTTTGGCATTGCCTATAACAAGGCGTACTACACCCGCCTTAGTCTCGATGACCGCAGTATGAATGGCCGTGTGGTACGCCTCTTTGTTGCACCGTTGCTGGCGACCCTGCGTGATGTCATTGGCCACAGCGCCTATCTGCGCTACCTGCGCTCCTACCGCTATCCGTTGGCGGGGGAGTTTGCCATGACGTCGGACCTGGCGATGAATTTGCGAGTGCCCTGCGATTGGGGCCTAGAGGTTGGCCTATTGGCGGAGGTCTACCGCAATGTTGCCCCTAAGCGCGTCTCCCAGGTGGATCTGGGTTTCTTCGACCACAAACACAAAGACGTCGGCAATAATCCAAAGGAAGGGCTGCAAAAAATGTGCACCGAGATTTTGGCGTCGATTCTGCGCACCTTAACTGAAACGGAGTCCGTTGTGATTTCCGATGCCCACCAGGTTGCCATGCGGGTCAAGTTCCGCCGGGTCGCTCAGGATTTGATTCGCCAGTATTTTGTAGATGCCACTTGCAACGGCATTCCCTACGATCGCCATCGTGAAGAGATAACTATTGAAGGGTTTGAACAGGCCATTCCCGTGGCTTTCAACAGTTACTTGCATGAGCCTGCGACGTCCCGTATCCCCGACTGGACCCGTGCCCTGGCGGTGGTGCCCGATCTGCGAGAGCAGCTTCTGACCATTGTGGAAACGGATATGGCGGAGGCTCGCTTGGAGGCAGTAGTCCAATCTTCCGCTTCGGACTCTCCTGCGGATCCATCTCCGGCCATGGCTTAACAGGGGGCGATGGTTTAAGGAAGATTGGCTAGAATGGTGCCATGACCTCTACACCCAATCTAGCCACCCATCGTCTCCTGCTGCGGGGCTGGCGAGAGAGCGATCGCGAGCCCTTTGCCCAGCTCAATGCCGACCCTGTTGTGATGGAACATTTCCCGGCAACGCTGAGCCGTTCGGAATCAGACGCCATGGTCGATCGCATTCAACAAAAGTTTGAGGCCCAGGGCTTCGGTCTCTGGGCCTTGGAGCGCTGTAGCAGTCGTGAATTCCTGGGATTTGTGGGTCTGAATCGACCCCATTTTAAGGCCCACTTTACCCCGGCCATTGAGATCGGTTGGCGGCTCGCCCATCCGTTCTGGGGGCAAGGCTACGCCTGTGAGGCGGCACGAGAAATTCTGAGATTTAGTTTTGAAACGTTGGCCCTCGATGAAGTGGTTTCATTCACGGCCACCTGCAATCGGCGTTCCATGGCGTTGATGCAGCGCCTGGGCATGACCCATGATCCCGCAGACGATTTCAACCATCCCGCATTGACACCGGGACACCGACTGGAGCGTCATGTACTGTATCGTTTGGGCAGAGCACAGTGGATGAATCCGGGTAATGGTCGAGCAGAACAGATTGTGGGGCGGGATTGAGGCTGGAGGCACGAAGATCAACTGCGCGATCGCCAATGATGCGCATCAGTTCCTGGCCGAAGAGCGCATTGTCACCACCACGCCGACAGAAACGCTTGCTCAAATCATTGCTTTCTTTCAGGTGCAGCAGCAACGAATCGGTGACATGAATGCTATTGGTCTCGGCAGTTTTGGCCCCGTTGACCTCAATCCCGCATCCAAAACCTATGGTTTTTTGCTGAATACGCCGAAACCGGGCTGGCAGCAGATTGATGTCGTGGGAACGCTGATGCGATCGCTTCACTGTCCCATCCGGCTTGATACCGATGTCAATGCTGCCGCCCTCGGTGAACATCTTAGTGGAGCGGCTCAAGGATTGGACACGTTTCTCTATCTGACGGTGGGGACCGGCATCGGTGGCGGAGCCATGGTCAACGGCAAGCTGCTCCACGGTTTACTCCATCCTGAAATGGGCCATATTCCGATGCCCCAGGACAAGCGCTTAGATCCATTCGCGGGCTGCTGTCCGTTCCACGGCAATTGTTTGGAAGGCTTGGCGTCGGGAACCGCGATCGCCGCCCGCTGGGGCAAAACCGCCGAACAGCTCATGCCAGAGCATCCTGCCTGGGAGCTGGAAGCGGAGTACCTCGCGACGGCGATCGTAACCTGGACCTTGACCCTTGCCCCCCAACGCATCATCCTAGGCGGCGGTGTCATGCATCAGCAACATTTATTCGCCCGAATTCGTGAGCAGGTCCGGGCCAAGCTAGACAATTATTGGGCGGTTCCCGACGTGCTAGAAAATATGGATGATTATATTGTTGCGCCGCAGTTGGGCGATCGCGCTGGAATGATGGGGGCGATCGCCTTAGCCCAGCAGTCCGAATGAAGAATGGCTCAGGCTGCTGAACCACTCCAGGGTGAAAAGTTTGCATTCCGAAACAGTCTGATTAACAGAACAGAAATTTCTCAGGATCCGTCCGCCTTTAAAATCGAGCTAGACTGATTCACTTAATTTGCTCAGGCATAGGGTCTTGCTATGACAACTCAATTTCCTAAAAAGCTCATGCTGCTTGGTTCCGGTGAGCTGGGCAAGGAAGTCGTCATCGCGGCTCAGCGCCTCGGCCAAACGGTGATTGCGGTTGATCGCTATGCCAACGCCCCAGCGATGCAGGTGGCCGATGCCTGTGAAGTCATTTCGATGCTAGATGGTGATGCCCTAGAGACCATTGTTGCCAAGCATCAGCCGGACTACATCGTGCCAGAGGTCGAAGCAATTCGTACCGAGAAACTGAAGGAATTTGAGGATAAGGGCATCACGGTGATTCCCACGGCCAAAGCGACGGACTACACGATGAATCGCGATCGCATCCGCGACCTGGCTCACCATGAGCTAGGCATTCGCACCGCCAAGTATGCCTACGCTTCAACCCTAGAGGATTACCGTACTGCCAGCGAAGCGATTGGTTTCCCCAATGTGGTCAAGCCCGTGATGTCGTCTTCGGGCAAGGGGCAGTCCATCGTGAAATCGGCGGCAGCGGTGGAGCAAGCTTGGGAGTCTGCGATCGCGGGTTCCCGAGGCGACACCCAGCGAGTCATTGTCGAGGAGTTCATTGACTTTCAGCTCGAAATTACGCTGATGACGATTCGCCAGTGGGAAGGGCCCACGCTGTTTTGCCCGGCCATCGGCCACCGCCAGGAACGGGGGGATTACCAAGAATCCTGGCAACCCAGTACCCTTAGTGCAGCCCAGGAAAAGCAGGCACAAGATATTGCTCGCCAGGTCACGGATGCCTTGGGCGGAGCCGGAATTTTTGGGGTGGAATTCTTTGTGACGGCTGACGAGGTGATTTTTTCAGAGCTATCGCCTCGGCCCCACGATACGGGGATGGTGACGATGATTTCTCAAAATCTGAGTGAGTTTGAACTACATCTGCGGGCGATTCTCGGTCTTCCGATTCCGAATATCGATCAGCTCGGTCCTTCCGCCAGCAGCGTTATTTTATCGCCTGAGCAGATGGCGTCAGTCGGTTTTAGCGGTGTGGCAGAGGCATTGCTAGAACCGGATGTTGATCTACGCTTGTTTGGTAAGCCCGATGCGCGACCCTACCGTCGCATGGGAGTTGCCCTCGCCAAGGGTACGACAGAGGCGGAGGCACGGCAAAAAGCCAATGCCGCCGCCGCTAAGGTCTCAGTCGTGAAGCTGAGTTAGAGAAGCTGCTTTAATCAGACACACGGCTTGAAACCGTGAGGTTTGGACTATTCCCAACCACCGCACATCATGTAGGACTTGTTCAAGCCCCAGAACTTCTCGGCATGGACCTTTGCACCGGGGAAGAGGCGCTGGAGCTGTCGCTTGCTGAGGAGTTGAACACTCAACGCTAATTCCTTAGCGGCCTGGCGATTCTTGGTTTGGGGTCGCCAGCCGAGGTTGAAGTTCTGAATGAGCAGTGTCTTGAACCACAGCGGGAAGAACTGGAATAGAGGAAAGAGAAAGTGGGGCTCGACGGGGAAAAAGCGGTTGGGGGTTTGTAGGAAGTACCGCTGACCTACGCGGCGCACTTCCTCTGCCATACGTATTTGGTCTTGGAAATCGCCCACATGTTCGATCACAGAGTTGGAAAAGACGATATCAAACTCATTGTCGCGATATTCCGGCATGGAGCGAGCATCACCAGATACGGTCTTGATGTGAGCGTAGTGGGAGGAAACTGGCTCAGTATTGATAATTGTGATCTGAACCTGGCTCGCGTTGTACTGAGTAAAACCGGCACGCTCCCAAGTTGTAGAACGTCCCCCAACATCAAGAATTTTGATGGGCTGCGTTTGAGTTTTTAGCAGTGATTCAAATAGGTTGCGGAATAGCTCAAACCGCTTTCTGCGTAATTCTGTTGAAAGAGATGTTCCGTTCTTTTCGTCAACTAAACGTGTGAGAACCTGAGTTGCCATGAATTTACCAGCCAGTGTTAATAGCGTGGTAGATACGCACAAGGTGTTGTTATCTGAACTCGTGTATCAGTGTATGTGCGTAGGCTTGTGTCGCCCATAACTTTGCTAGATATCTACGATTGCTTCTCAACCTCTTTATTCGCCCAGAAAAGCTGGAAATTGAGGAAGAAAATTAAGTGGACAATATAGGCATGAATGTATGGACTGCTCCTAGCAACCCTGCCTGAATGCAATGGATCGAGGCGTGAGTCGGTGGACCGCTCCCCCTGCAGATTTCAGTATTTTTCTTGCTTTAACAACTGCTTCGAGAGACTTCTGTGGGGTTGAGTTTTCCTTGTGCTGAGGCCGTAAACCATTGCTTCGGGGGTCTTGCTACAGCGGTATTCCTTTGAGCTGAGTTTGAGGAAGGGTCGGTAGCCCGCCTTGTCCACTGATGATGAAGCGAGACTCTCGCTGTTCATCGAGCGAAGTATCGCTGTTTCCATTGGACTGACGGCTGACTGGAGGCAGGCGATAGGATGGATGCCTGCAAGACTAAATTGGCACCCGTTGCACTTGCTGAACCGCCGCTGAGTCCTTCGCTGCGAATCAGGCTGCCCTTGGCAAGGGAAAGGGAATCATTGATGAGCAAGTCCAAATTGCCACCATTGCTCGTGGCGGTGGTACGGATGCTTCCGTTGGCGATCGCCACCTGCGTGGTCTGAATCTGAATATCTCCCCCTGCACCACTGCCTCTGGATAATGCCGCTGGGCCGACCATTGGGCGTGCTGGTGCCGAGGCTAATGCTTTCCTGGGCCGGCTGCAACGGCTCTGGTTTGTACTGTTGGGGCTCGAATTGCGTTATCGCCTTGCGTTGGCTCACATCGGTATTGGTGGCAGAATGACGATCTTCCCCTGGATACTGTGCTGAATCCATGCCCAAACTGCCTGACTTTACGTCTTCTTTCCTCAAGCTTTCTGTTGCCAATATTCTTTCTAATCTTCTCGTACCGCTAGCGGGGCTCATCGATACAGCCTTTTTGGGACATCTGTCGGAGATTCACCATTTGGGTGGCGTTGCCATCGCAACCATTCTCTTCAATTATATCTACTGGAGCTTCGGGTTTCTGCGCATGGGCACCACGGGGCTGACCGCCCAGGCTGTTGGCCGAGCTGAAGATACCCATGATGAGAACCGGGATGAAATCTGGCTACTGCTGTTACGCAATGGTGCGATCGCTCTCACCCTCGGTGTCTTGATTCTTCTTGTTCAATTGCCTCTTCGTCAGCTTGGCTTTACCCTGCTCAATGCTGCTGCGGATGTCCAGGCATCCGGTATCGCCTTCTTCAACGGTCGCATCTGGGGAGCCCCGGCGACGCTGCTCAATTTTGTGCTGTTGGGCTGGTTTTTGGGTCGTGGCCAAGGCAAGCCTGTACTGCTGCTGTCGGCGATCGCCAATGGTGCCAATGTGCTGCTGGACTACTGGATGATTGTACAACTCGGCTGGGCTGGCTTTGGGGCCGGTCTGGCCACAGCCTTAAGTCAATACGCCATGCTGGGGGTGGGCTTGAGTTTGATTCTATGGGAGCTTCAGCGGGATAACCTCTGGATCTTGTTAAAAAAATTGCGATCGCAACTCTATGATCCCGCTGCCTTTCGTCGCCTTTTTCAGCTCAATCGCGATATCCTCATTCGCACGTTTTCTCTGGTTACGGCCTTTTCTCTCTTTACCCGCTTCAGCGCTACCCTTGGCACCGAAATTTTGGCGGCCAACACCCTCCTGATGCAGGCGGTGTCCTTGTCAGCCTACTTTATTGATGGGATTGCCTTTGCGACGGAGACGTTTGCGGGCCGGTTTGCTGGAGCTAAGGAGGGTCAGCAATTGCGGGCGCTGCTGGGCTTAGGAGGTGGGCTTAGCACAATCTTGGGCGTGGGGTTTGCGAGCATGTTCATTTTCTTTCCGGGTCTGTTTAACCTTCTGACCATCCACGCCAGTGTGCTGAATGAACTGCGCCGTTTCACGCTTTGGCTTTTGCCTGTCCTAGGAATTGGTTCCATTGCCTACATGCTCGATGGCTATTTTCTTGGGCTCACGGCAGGACCGACACTGCGCAATGGATCCCTGATTGCAACAGGGGTTTTCTTTTTGCCTCTGGCTTTGTTCGCCCAGCAACAGGGGAGTGCAGCATTGCTCTGGTGGTCACTGGTGGGATTGATGCTGGGGCGGGTTTTGACCCTGGCGATCGCTATCCCCCAGACCTTGACCCAGACGCTTGACCCAGGCGCTTGACCCAAAACCTTGGCCTAGAGCCTTGGCCTAGAGCCTAGTCGGGGGAACCTCTAGCCCAGTTTGAGTCGCTTGTTGTGCAACGATTTCTATGAATTTTCTGCAAATCAAACGGTTGAAATTTTCTTTCTAAAAATTTAGTTGACCATGGGGAAAATACTGAGTCATCTATTGCATACCCATGCTGAGCTTTCCCGTGATGAGTTTTCCCGTGATGAATTTTCCCGTGATGAAATTTTCTGTGGTGAAAACTAAGCCTGCGCTTACCGTGCTCCTACTGATCTTGGGTGTGGCCGGGGGGGCTCCTTCGGCTCAGGCCGCAACCCGAACGCTCCCTGAACCGCCCCTAGAATCATTGCAGGAAGCCAGGTCTTTACTCGAACGTGCGGATAAACTGGGGCAGCAGGGGCGCTATGCCGAAGCGATTTCGTTGGCCGAGCGAGCCTTAGAGCAGCAGCAGACTGTCTTCGGTGAGGTTCATTTGGATGTCTTGCAAAGCTTGGTCATTTTGGCTGATCTCTATCGGGTCAATAAACAATACAGCCGTGCCGAGGCTCTCTTTCAACGTGCCCTGCCCCTGGGACGCCGTATTTGGGGCGAGGAAACCCCCTCGGTGGCCCGTATTCTGTTTAACTTTGGGGTGATGTATTTGGAAGCGGGAGATATTGATCAAGCGGAACCCCTGCTACTGGATGCCCTAAACATGCGGCGCCAGGTCATGCCCGATCGTTACCCAGAAATGATCGCAAGTCTCCATGCCATGGGAGCATTACATGCGACAAAAGGAGACTATCCTGAGGCCGAGATTCTTCTGAAAGAGGCTGTTGAAATCCTAGAGGAACATCTCACGCCGACAGCATATTCGGATATCAAGTCCCTGCGAACATTATTAAATCAGGTACGTCGATTTAGACGACGTCCGTTTGGAAGTAGCATTGCTTTGCTGGCCCAGGGACTCAAGACACCCATCAATGGAATAACGGGGTAAGAACAACAAATTTAGAATGATTAGAACGTACTGTAATATCTCCTAGGCGTGCAATGTGAGTTGTTTGCGAAGAGAAGCGGAGCTGAACAGTGGATGTACGCTTTGCTCTTGGTCTTCACAAAGAACTCACATTCGTCTGATTTATTGGCACTAGGGTTTGTCCTTAATTAAATCATACGAAGAATCAGCATCCTAGGCTTCGCTAGGAGTGATATTAATCATTGCAAAATAGGTTGCGTATTTCTTGGGAGATAACGCTTATTGTTTTGTGAGATTGTCATCGTGATTGCCCCATCTCGGTTGGGTTTTCACTATTTTTCTCTGTGAAAATGTGAACGATTCGTAGGGCAGCTACTGCATTACGAACCTTTTTTTACGGGCACTTTTGTCTGTATTTTTTGTTTTTTTGCGGATATTTATAAAGGACTTTAGCTCTACTTTCCTGAGATTATTTGCTCTCTATTTAGGAATGCGACCATGGCAATCTTACCGATCGAGTCAGCTGCTGGCATTGTCGCCTATCTCCTTGACGGAACTACAGCCTGTAATCAGGCTGGCCATTGTCGTGCTTGGAGCGGTGATGAATTTATTTGCATCTCTGCGATTGATCAAGAGAATAACCTGCTTGTCAGCGGAACACAGCGTTATAAGAGCTATTGCTTTAAGGCAAATCAGATTGCCCACATTATCGCAACAGATACGCCTCAGAATCGGGCCTTGTTGAGGAATTTCCAGCCCGGTATCGTGGAATGGATGGTACGAGCCGATGTCATAGTACGAGCTGATGTCAAAGCACTGCCTCGTAAAGCACCGAAAAAGTCTTGCCGAAAGAATTCTCTCCAGCCTGTATCCCACGTGGATGCAAGAGGCTGGGCGCTGAACCCCAATACAGGGCTCAGACAGCCAGTCGCCTCTTAAAAATCTTCTCTTTCCTCTTGAGATTCTTCTCTTCCAAGACCTTCTTGTCCTGGGACAGGTCGATCCAACGCTCGACTAGCTAACGCCCACAGGAACTTGACTAAGGAAATTGAGATGTCCCCCTGGCTGTTGCCGCAGCATTTGGGCGGTACCTTGGGTGCGAACCTGACCATTTTCCATATAGATAATCCAGTCTGCCCGTTCGATAACGGTGGGACGGTGGCTGATCATCAGGGTGGTTTGGCCTCGGCGCGATCGCAGGAGTTGGTCCAACATTTCTGATTCGCTAATGGGGTCTAGGCTCGCTGTTGACTCGTCTAGAATCAAAATCGGTGGATTGTTGACCATACCCCGCGCCACGGCCAGTCGCTGACGCTGACCACCGGAGAGGTTTGCGCCGAATTCCCCCAGAACGCTCTGATACTTCTCGGGCAGTTGGCTGATGAACTGGTCTGCCCCAGCGATTTGGCAGGCATAAACAATTTGTTCGAAGCTAGCGTGGGGGGCACCCAGGCGGAAATTTTCCAGAATTGAACGGCTCCAGAAATGTGGCTCCTGGGGCACCAGCACCGCTTGCTGTCGCAGACAATCCAGCACCAAATCATCGAGGTTAAATGCCCCCACCTGGATATTGCCTGAGGCATAGGGATAGAGGCCAGAAATCAGCTTGGCCAAAGAACTCTTGCCGCAACCTGAGCGCCCGATCAGAGCTGTGGTTTGTCCACCCGGAATGGTTAGGGTCAAATTATCGAGCAGATTGACACGACCGGCATGGTGAAAGCTGAGGTCTGAAATGGTGATATCTGCATCGGAACGCAGTTGTACGTAGGCTTTGTTGGCGCCTTCTTCGCTTTCGGTCTTGGTGTCAATTACCTCTGATAGACGCTCCATGGCCGTCTGGACCCGGAAAAATTCGTCCACAAATCCGACGATGGCTCCGATAAATCCCATCACATGGCCACTCATGGCATTAAACGCCATGAGTTGGCCAATACTCAATTCCCGTTGGATGACCAGGCTGCTGCCAAACCACAGCAGCGCTACTGTGCCAGTGCTCGATATCAACCCTGAGAACGTGCCGTTGATGATGCCAATTTGTGTGGTGCCGTAGGAGAGGCGAGCCAGGCGACTGAAACGGCTCTGGAGTTCGTCCCAAAACTGATCCTGAGCGGTGGTGGTTTTGAGGGTGAGTGCGCCCTTGAAGGTTTCGACCAACACGCCCTGGTTCTCGGCATCCAGGATCAGGAGCCGACGGATGCGCTGTCGCAGGACCGGCATAAAGATAATGGTTGTGGCAGTGGTCAGGACGGAAAGTGCCAAGACGAGCCCCGTCAATTTGCTGCTATAAAACAGCATCAGCCCCAGGGAAATCAGGGCAATAAAGAATTGGCTCGGTAGACCAATGACCACCTGAGAGACGAGCTGATTGATCTGTTGAATGTCGCCCAGTCGGCTAATGATTTCACCACTCCGTCGCGATTCGTAATAGCTCAGGGGCAATTGCAAAATCTTGCGGCCAAATTCCATCACCATGCCCAGTTCGAGTCGCTGGGCAAATTGGGCAATCAAATTGGCTTGGACCAGACTCAGCATGCTCTTGATCAGGTTCATGGCGACGATGGCGATCGCCACCCCCCGCAGCAGGTGCGTATCGCCACGAATCAAGACATCATCGGTCAGGATCTGAATCAAAAAGGGCGATGCCAGGGCCAGTGCTCCCACTGCCAAGTTGATTAGCAGGGATTCAAACAGTGCCCCAAAATAGGGCTTTACACGCCGGAAAAACCGCAGAATTCCCTTTTTGCCGTCGTCCTCCTGATTCAGGAAGCGAGCCATATCGGGCTCGAGCAGCAACAGCATGCCGCTACTCCAACCCTCCGTCAGCTCTGCCTGGGTGAGATGACGAACGCCACTGGCCGGATCGGAAATGACATACCGCTTCCGCCGTTTGCCGTACAGCACGACATAGTGATAGCCCTTCCAGTGAATGATCGCCGGTAGGGGCATTTCATCCATGCGCTGAAGCACTGCTGCAGAGGCTTTCACCGACCGTGCATTAAATCCGAGGGACTCTGCACCGCGTCGTAGCCCCAGTAGGGTGGTTCCCTGCTTGCCCGTACCGACGCTTTCCCGAACGCGATTAAGGCTGAAGTTCTTGCGATGATGCTTGGCAACAATCGCCAGGCAGGCTGCACCGCAGTCCTCTTCGCCATGCTGTCGAATATGGTGATATTTCATCGGTAACACGTAGGAATAAATATAAAGAGTCAAGCTACAAAAAAGCAGCTTTATCAAGACTTAGTGAGGATTTAATGGCTTCTATACGCTCGGGGCTGGTCAGTAGTTCTATGTAAGATATCCTACAGTCAGGTTCAGGCCCGAAACATCTACTTTGCTTCATATTGAAGCTGACTGCATGAATCTCTGGTGAATTGATCGGTGTCTGCGCCAGCCCGAGTCGTTATTGGGGCTGAGCTAGGACCTGTGATATTGAGTCAACCAGAGGCGCGGCCCCCGCGCATCTCCCTATCTCTTAGGCTGATTGTCCATTGCTGACCCATTCGTTGCTTTTCGCACAGCTGTGTTGGGGATTGGACTCAGATTTTGGGATTGTTGTCTATTTCTTTCTTTTACGGTTGGGTGTTTTAGCAGTTTGATTTCGGTTGAACTGCGATCGCGGTTTTCCATGTTCCAAGACCTGAATCGTATCCAGGCTTAAACGCTATCTGGACTCAAACAGCATTCGGACATGACCAAAGACGTCGCTCAGTCCCTTTATTTTTATACTGATGGTTAGTCAACCGCATCACAATTCGCTCCGGGGATTCGCGTCGAATCCCTTTGTGCTTCCAAATCCGTCACCGGGTCAGTTCCCGCCGGAGGAAACGCGCTCGAAGTTTGATTCGCGTGGTATGGGAGCATCGGAGACGCGTGCTAAAGCACCCTCTCCACAGCCCCCTTCGACTTCATCAACGCCCCCGGCTTCGCCGCCTGTGATGCGATCGCAGCCATCCGTTGCGGAACCATCATCTCAGCCATCCACCCCCCCCCGTGCTCCCAAACCGACGCCAACGCCTGAACCGCCCCCCATTTCAGAGTTGCCGCCACAGCCTGAACCCACGACTTCAGAATCCCCTGTTTCAGAGCCGTCTGCTTCAGAGCCACTGATCTCAGAACCGCCTGCTGCGCCAGCTCAGCCTTTAGGGGCTGACGCTTCAGATACTGCGGTCACTCCATCCCCGACGGATGCCAGTGCCGATGCTGGAACCAATGCCAATTCCCTCGGAGCCATCGGAGCAAATCCGCCGATAGACTTTTTCGCTAATTTCAAACGGCCTGGAACCCATGGGAGTCACCCAAAAGCGGCGGCATCTCCCTTTGGTCAGCCCCTATCCATGCCGCGCCCGTTTTCGACTCCGCCGCCGACGATCCCCTCCTCCTCACACTCTTCTCCAACTCAGATGCATTCCCCTAGCTCTTCTTCTTCCCCAGAGCCACCATCGGCTGCTGCTAGTTCATCGAAGGGGCAGCCCTTTGGTACGGCTCGGGCATCCTCGATGGCCCATGCACAGTCTAGTGCTAATGTGCAGCCCGCTAACTTGCAGCCCGCTAACGTGCAGCCCAATGCTCCCGCTATGCCTTCATCCCCCTTTCCCGCTCAAAATTTGATCCCTTTCCCGGCATCGGGGTTGCGCCAGTCCCAGAAGGAGCAGGCTGAGTTTGTTATTCCCCTCAGCAGTGACGAATATCTCCCAGCCATGAGTCGTTGGACGACTTGGGGAGGGCTGGTTCTGTTGAGTGCCATAGGAGCAGCCACGGGATTGGCGGCAGTGACACCTTCCCCTGTCTTGGTGCGCACTGCAGCGGTTGTGCGCCCCCTGGGAGAGCTGAAGGTGGTCCAGGCGATCGCCGAAGGTACGATTGAATCGATCAAGGTCGAAGAAGGAGAAAGCATTGAGCAAGGGCAGGCGATCGCAGTCCTGGATGATTCGCGTTTGCAAACGCGCCAACGCCAGCTAGAAGTTGGTTTGCAGCAGCGGCAGATGCAAATTCAACAGCTCCAGGCCCAGATCGTGACCCTTGAAACCCAGCGTATTGCGGAGCAAAACCTGACGGAACGAGCGATCGCCTCGGCCCGGGCAGAACTCTTGCGGGTGGAACGGGATCATGCCGATCGGCGAGCCGTGGCCCAAAAAGATGTGCAGGAGTCCGAGGCTCTGATGGCTGCTGCCTTGGCAGAATATGAGTCCTACAAGCAAGCGGCGGAGGTTGGGGTTCTCCCCCGAGTTCAGGCGGAGACGAAGCAGCAGTCTTACAATGCCGCGAAGGCACGGGTGGAGCGAGCCCAAACGGCCCTGAATCCCAGTACTGCCAGCATCACGATGGCACAGGAGAACATTGCTCAAACCCAAGCCCAGGGCAGTTCGACCCAGGCGAGTCTCCAACGTCAGCGGGAATCCTTGCTCCAGCAACAGGCTCAAATTCGTCAGCAAATGCAGCAGGATGAACAGGAGCTAATCCAGGTGCAGCAGGAATTTGACAAGATGGTGATTCGTGCCCAAACCGATGGCGAGCTGCTGAAGCTCAACCTACGCAATGAAGGACAAGTCGTCCGTTCCGGTGAGGTGATTGCCCAGGTCTTTCCGAAGGATGCCCCCTTAACAATTAAGGCAAAAATCATGCCCCAGGACATTGGCCAGGTGAGCGTGGGACAGCGGGTCAATATGCGGGTTTCGGCCTATTCCTATGCGGATTACGGCACGCTAGAAGGAACGGTGACGGCAGTGGGCTCAGATGCGATTTCCCCCCAGTCCCAGTCAGGTGCAGCGGCTCCCAATGCGGGATCTCCTAGCTATTTTGAAGTGACGATTCAGCCAGAGCAAGACTTCTTGTTGAAGGGTGATCAGGAATTTGAGATCAGTCCAGGCATGGAAGTACAAGCCGATATCGTTGCCAAGGATGAAACGGTTCTAACCATGGTCCTGCGTAAGGCAAGAATCCTAACAGGTTTGTAGGATACCTGTGCTGTCTTCCTCGATTGATTTATGAAGTGTCCCAGCTTTCATTTCCTCGGGAGTAGAAACTGGGACCATACGTGGGCGGGTGTCACTATCTCGCTGATTAAGCTCCGACTTTTGTCTGGTCTCATCGCTTTGCGTTATCTTTGAATTATGGTAGTGCTGATCGTTGCTTCTTCGGCTGGCTTAGTCGAAATGCTTGTGCCTCACTACTATTCTCGATTTTCCTAAAACATAAGCCCCTCTGCATTATTTAGATGCAGAGGGGCTTACTATTTCATTAAATGCCTTAACTAATAAAAATTAAGCTCAGGCTGGAATAAATTCGGAAGTCGGCAATCCGAGGGCACCTGCCAAGCCATTAGGTCCTTGAGAAGAAGGGCCAGATAGGAGATTGAAGCTAGGGACATCAGACATCTGGGCGACTTGGAAGTTGATGCCAAATCCCGGAAGTCCGAAGGAAATACCTGCGGGGAAAGCGAGTGCTAGCGGGAAGGAAACATAAGCACCCCAAGGATTAGTCGGGTTACCCGTAATTTGAATTGCCTGGCCTCCAAAAAATAAATTTGTCCGCCCGCCTTGAATTGTGCTTTCCTGCTGTTCGGTCACTTCTTCGAGAAAGTTTAAGCTGTGCATAGTTGTTGCTATTCATCAATAGAAATGGCTCGATTCATCAAGAAAATCCAAAGGATTAGATATACTTTTATCCTTCTCAAAGGGGGATTAAACTCTGAATTAATGCTTCAAAGTCTCACAGCTATATCGGGGGTAAATGCAGTTTTAGTAAAT
>CALIJJ010000290.1 GCA_938017515.1 uncultured Pseudanabaenaceae cyanobacterium | reverse complement strand
GAATTAATCACAGATATTCTGGATCTCTCGAAGATTGAAGCTGGGCATATTGAGCTGAATTATTCGCCAACTAATATTGCAGCTCTTTGCCGATCCAGCTTGCTGTTTGTGAAACAGCAGGCGACACAAAAACAGATTCAGCTCAATCTTGAGTTACCTGAACAACTCCCAAGTTTATGCATGATGGATGAGCGCCGTATTCGCCAGGTGCTGATCAACCTTCTGAGTAATGCCGTCAAATTCACGCCGGAAGGTGGCAGCATTACTTTGTTTGCCGACTGTCAGATCGATGAGGCCAGTTTACAGATTAGTGTGACGGATACAGGGATTGGCATTGCTACGGAGCAGATGCCCAAACTTTTTCAACCCTTTATGCAGATTGATAGTACGTTGAATCGTCAGTATTCGGGGACGGGGTTGGGGTTGGCCCTGGTTAAGCGTTTGGTGGAACTCCATGGCGGAAAAGTTTGGTTAACCAGTGAAGTTGATGTCGGCAGTTGCTTCATCATCGAATTACCTTTCCAGCCGCATCTTCCGCCCGGTAAGAAATCTGAATTTCCAGTGACTGTGGCGGACGCTCCGATCACTGTGGCGCAAGAAACTTCAAAGCCGTTGATCTTACTAGCTGAAGATAATGAATCCAGTCTGCGTCTGTTGTCGAATTATCTAGAATTCAAGGGCTTTCAAATGTGTTTTGCGAGGAATGGCTATGAAGCGATCGCCCAGGCAAAATCTGAGTCTCCCCAGCTTATTTTGATGGATATCCAAATGCCGGGGTTAGATGGGCTCCAAGCCATCCGGCGGATCCGTCGCGAGACTCATCTTGCCCATGTACCGATTATTGCACTGACAGCTCTTGCCATGACTGGCGATCGAGAGCGTTGCTTAGAGGCCGGAGCCAATGATTACATGAGTAAGCCGATTAAGCTACAACAATTAACTGAAATGATTCAACAATGGCTTGATCAAAGTGAAGAAAATTGAAGATTATTTCCTAGAACTGCTTGGCTACTGATGCATCCCATTCCTCGGGGCTGGCTTTGGCCTTAATTCATGACCCGAAACTTTTGGGGAACCGCTACCGTCTGCGAAACTTATCAATAGTGTTCGGTGTGCGGAGAGATTTGGCTTGGGCAAAAACCATGCCCATCAGCCAGCCAGAGAATTGCAATGCAACTCTTTGATTTTCAATACAACTTCACGATTTAGACTATCGCCCATGTCAGTCTTAAAACTGATTCAAAAACCGATCGCCTATCTCCTCGTCGGTGGTCTGAGTTGCTTGGTAACGCTTCATCGCCTAGAAGCACGCACTGAAGCGCGGACGGAGTTGCCCGCCAGTCTTGTTCTGACCAGTGTCTACGAAGGCATTCGGGATATCCATGGCCAGCGAGCGACACCGGAACTCTACGCAGGGGGACGAAGTCTGCGCTCTTCCTGCGGTGTTATTCGCAGCAGCGCCTACTGCCCGCTTGATCATGTCATCTTCATTCCCCAGCGGGATATCAACATTGCCTACCAGCATGGTGATGCGGCGCTGGCCTACATCATTGCCCATGAGTATGCCCACGCGATGCAAACGGCATTTCGGTTTCAGCCTCGCTCGACGCCCGTTTCTGAACTCCAGGCAGATTGTCTGGCCGGGGTCTACATGGGCCTGATTCCCAATCTCACATTCGATCGCTCCGACATCAATGAAATTGTCTCCTTTGCCCATCGTATCGGTGACTATGCTTGGAACAGTCGTCACCACCACGGCACACCAAGACAGCGCCGCAGGGCGGTGGTCAGCGGCATGCAGGCTAGCTTCTCTGGCAAGAACGGACTAAAGGCTTGCCTCTAACGGTTGTGTGAGTGCTGATTCAGTTAATTTTGCTGGTTTCATGGCAGCACGGGGTCTATGGCAATTGAGTTCTATAACAATCGGGTTCTATGGCAATCGAGGTCTATGGCAATCGGAGTCAATGTTTTTGTGTACGGAACCCTTAAGCCGGGGGAGCGCTATCACCGAGCCTACTGTGCAGAGTTTTTGATCGACGCGGTGCCCGCGATCGCCCAGGGAAATCTCTATCATCTGCCCGACCCCCACAATTACCCTGCGATGACGGAAGGAACGGGCCGGGTTGTGGGCTATTTGCTCCGGTTCTGTAGCGAGAAAGCATTGATTCGATTAGATGAGCTAGAAGACTACGATCCCCAAGGACCATCGAGCCAAAATCTGTACGATCGCCGCTGGATTGAGATTTGTGACCACAATGGTCGTGAGCTCGGCCAAGCTTGGGGATACATCATGGCAGAAGCGACTGTGCATCAGCTTCATGGCATTCCAGTGGAAAATGGGAATTGGCACCCTGATCCCTAGGCTTCGCGCAGCCCGATAAACCGGTTCAGTTAAACCGGCTTAACAAAATCGGCTCAATAAAAAGGGACAAAGCGAATGCCGCTTTATCCCTAAAACACTGGAAATTTTCTGGGGTAGTACGTTGGCTTGGGGCTAGGCCACTAACGTTGAGCCGTTCTGCTCAACGATCCGTGCTGCTCGACGCTGAACAGACTCAAACCCCAGCCCCAATCTCCCCTAGTTCAAACCGGCATCCGGTGACGGGATCGGCGTCAGTTCGCTACTGTCGATTCCGTCGCTTAAGCCGAGCAGCGGTTGGTCGATGGAGATCATCAGATTTTCGTCAGATACGGGCATGATGACAGCGATCGCCTGGGGAGAAGCGGCGACGAGGTCATCCAGCACGGGATCGATCGTGGCGGAGGAATCAGGGACGGGTCCACGGGCAAACTGGCCGATGGGTGAGGGTCCAAATAAGCCACTCAATGAGGCAACCATTGCCGCTGCCACAGCGCCCCCTAAAGCCCAGGTTCGGCGAGAAGGCGTCCGACGGCGATCCAGGCGATTCATCACCTGAGCGACGGTGTCCTCCACCGGCTGAGGTTGAGCCAGCGGCATGCCCTGGAAGCCTTCACGCAGTTTCAACAAGCGAGCATAGAGCTGCTTCGACTTATCGTCGTTTGCTAACAGGTCTTCTGCCTGACGGCGCTCATCAGCGGTGACTTCGCCGTCCAGGTAGGCACTCAAAAGTTCAAATCGATCGCGCTGTAACATAGCCGTCTGCCTAAATGATAGAGAGATTCAGAGAATGGTCTCTTGGAGAAATTCGGAAAAATTTCGGGACTGAAAATACGGGCGTGAAGAGAGCTGCTTTCCGCAGGGGCTGCTTAGCTCGGGGGCTGCTTAGCTCAGGGCTGCTTAGCTATTGATATAGGGCTGAAGCTGGGCCTGTAGCCGTTGGCGGGCTCTCGCAATTCGGGACTTAACGGTTCCGAGGGAGGCACCAGTCATTTCGGCGATCTCTTCGTAGGATAGCCCCTCGATTTCACGAAGGACAATCGTGGTGCGGAATGCTTCAGGGAGATCGGCGATCGCCGTCTGGAGCTGAGCATAGAATTCCCGCGTACTCAAATTATCTGAAGGGCCGGGATCATCAGAGGCGATATCCCAGTCAATTTCATCGCCATTGATTTTGTAAGGTGCATCGAGGGAGAGGGGACGACGATGGCGCTTCCGCTTCCGCAGCTCATCGTAAAAGAGGTTCGTGATGATCCGGCTGAGCCAGCCACGAAACTTATTGGGTTCGTGTAATCGCTTAATGTTGCGATAAACCCGAATCCATACCTCCTGGGCGAGATCTGCACGGTCCTGCCAGTCGGGTGCCAAATGGTATAGCAGTCTGTCCACGTGGCTCTGGTAGCGACGTACGAGTTCGGCGAAGGCCGTACGGTTGGGTTTGAACCCAGCCTGGCATTCGAGGATTAAATCTGTGTTCGAGAGGTTTTCGGCGCGCACGGGCGTCTTCTGCGCTGTATTAAGATCGACCGTTAACCAGGATACCGACAGAGAGGCACTCATGGGCAGCTCGTACTCCAAAACCTTCTCTCTCCCAAGACGGGTCTCTAGACGGATAGGTTCCCCGGCAAAATGAAATCCTTCGTTGAAACGTTGAGCCTAGGGCCGTTCACGCTGCGATGCGTCGCGGATTTTTAGGGAAAGCTTAATTACACTGGGTATAGACTCCGGTTGCAAAATTTCTGGGTTGTCATGCAACGACCACCGATGTCGCTCCACCACAGTTTCATTTTGATGTCCCTTGGCCTTTCCGTTTGGTTCGGCATCCAAGGTCTGCTGCCTCGTTCTGCTGCGAATTTATCGGAGAATTTGTCGGAGAAGCGCGTACAGGCCAAGACTCTTGAAACGGAGAACATCGAAACGGAAGCCATCGCCCAAGGGAGAGCTGAGCTGCCAGAGATGCCGTCGTCGGGGCCAGTGTCCCGTGGTGGGGTCCGTGGTGGGGTCCGTAGTGGGGATGGATGGATGGCGCATCTGCGATCGCTACGCTCCATGTCATCCCCAGCAATGTCGCCCGGGGTGACCTGGATGCCGGTGATGTTGGGGCAGGGCCTTTGGGTCGAGCGACCGGTTGCGGGAGGAGAGGTACCCGTGGCCGTGCGTCAAAATGAACAACAGACGGGTAGGGTTCTGGTGGATTTGAGCGATCGCAAGCTCTATCTCTATGTCAATGGTGACCTCGATACGCAATACGATGTCGCCATTGGTCGAGAGGAATGGGAAACGCCCGTCGGTCATTATCGTGTGGGTGAAATGCAGCGGGATCCTGCTTGGGAGCATCCCCTCACCGGTCGGGTGGTGCCAGCGGGACCTGAGAACCCCTTAGGGGCTGCTTGGATTAGCTTTCTCACGGATGGTGATTACAGCTTTGGTTTACACGGCACGCTCAACGAATCCCTCATGGGTGAAGCGGTGTCCCATGGGTGTGTGCGTATGCGGAATGACGATATTTTGGCGCTGTACGAGCGTGTCCAGCCGGGTTGGTCGTTAGACGTGGTTCGCTAGACGAGGTTCGCTGGACGAGGTTGGCTAAATGGGTAGATCGTCCAGAATACCTGCCCCACAGTTGTGTTTCTCGTAACATGGCTGTGACTCAAGCAGCATGGCTATTAGTCAAGTCGAACTGTTAATCAAGTGGAGCCCTGACTCAAGCCGAGCCCTGACTCAAGCCGAGCCCTGACTCAAGCCGAAAGTATCGATCGAACGGTCGTTGGCTTCCTTAACCCGTTTGTTCGACCTTTCTTGTTCGACCTTTCTATTGGTTTCGGTGGGTCTGATTGTTTCGATGGGTCTGAGTCGTGTGGCAAATAGAAGTGGCAAATAGAAATAGGGCCTCCGTGAAGGAAGGCCCTATTCAAGCAAACCGTGGGTACAAACAACATAGGGTTTGTCCCACGATGAAGGATGACGACGGGGTCACCACCTTAAGACGACTGGTTCCGTATTTTCTTCCTAAGCTGCAGCGACAGGCTGCCCCTTGCCTGCTTGCTCGTCTAGGTCCGGTGCGTAGGTGCGTAGCAGTGAGGTGACCTGCTCCAGGATAGAGCCATTGGCCAAGCCAGCACCCTTGTTGATGGCCTGACGCTCGGGGAAGAACTCAGGGCGGTCGAGGCTGTTGGAAATGCCTTCATCCACCTGCTGAATAATCAGTTCACGTAGGCGCTCCTGGGCACGCTCGCGCTGGAAACGGGCACCCTCTTCGGTGGTGGCGTAGAGGGGCGGCAAGCGGTTGAGCGCATAGGCCGCGATATCGCCGAGGTCGAGGGTCTGCTCGCTGGTGGCTTCGATTTCGCCAACGCGGGCAATGGCCTCGGTGAGGACCAACTCTTCCATGACGTTGATGAACTGCTTTCGCGGTACCGCAACGACTTCGCCGGTGAGCAGTGCGCCCATCAGGCGATCGAGTGCCATATATTCCTCAATGGAAAGTTCAGATGCTGTATCGCAAATACGACCAACTTCTGCCTCCATTGAAGGGGTCAAATAGCCATCTTGAATGGCCTGTTGAACGATCTTTTCAATGCTGTTCATAGGGTGGCTTCCTGGTTTCATCCTTCAGGTCGTGAGCCTTAGGCTTATCCTTCCCAACCAACTTAGCAATCAAGCAAGGATTGTCACCTCAGAGTGATTTCTGAGGTCTTAAAATTAGATTGCTCGCAATCTCCGCAAGAGCCCAGGATTCTTGTCTAGGCAAAATAAAACTAGCTCTAACCATAGATATTCGGTGCTTTTTCCAATTATTTTGGAATGGCGATTTTCCATTTTTAGAATTGAAATAAGAAATGATTGAATATTGGTTTTATTCTGTAGGATATATTTAGGAATATGCCTAGTTCAATCGATTTTTTAGTTGGTATTTATTCGTAGTTTGGTTGTTCGTTGAATTGATTTTTTATTTTTTTAAGATTTTTCTTCCTGTTCTTTGCTGGTGTGGCTGCTCTTGATTGCTTTCATCTTTTGTTCCGCGATGGCTTGGTTCGATGTGGGTTCGATGTGAGAGGCTGTGGGCGCATAAAAAAACGAGGGTTGCCCCTCGTTGGAATATGACGTTGCCATTTTCATGTCCTGGTGATCATGTCCTGGTGGTCATGTATTGACTGATGATGCTGTGGACTTCAAGCGTACTGAGTGACTTGTGAGTCTATGCTCGTGGGTTTTACGCCCGTGGGTTTGATGCTGGTGGGTTTAAGGTGGCGATCGCCAAGACCTGGTTCTTTCACCCCAGTTACTTCACCCAGTTACTTCACACCATCGAAGCGCCAGGCCACTGGATCCACAGCCTTGTTGTTAACGTACAGGCCCCAGTGAAGGTGAGGGCCCGTCACAGCACCAGTTGCGCCGATTGCCCCAATTTTTTGACCGGGTTTTACCATCTGACCTTCCTGAACATCGATGCGGCTGAGATGAATCATGATGCTGATCACACCCTGGCCGTGGTCAATGCCGACGGAGTTGCCATGAATCTCAAAGCCTTCACGCTCACGGCCGACCAAAGCGATGCGCCCCGCAGCGGGAGCATAGACGGGAGCCCCGGTGCCTCCGCCATAATCGACACCACGATGGTAGTAGTCATTGGCAAAGACACCGTTGTAATAGCGACGCACGCCAAAGACGCTGGTGACGCCGCCCGCGGCGGGACGTTTGAAGGGACCGTTCCAAAGTTTTTCGGGGGTGACCGTCGCCTTCAGGGCATCCATCCGATCAAATTCGTAGTCAGAGCCCTCAATGCCGTCTTTCCCCGGTGGTAGCCAAATTCGTTGGGTGGGAAAGCTGCGTTTGCCAAGTTGTACGGCCAAGTTGCGTTGTTCCTGGCCGTCATCAACCACAACGGTTTTGCGCCCCGGTGTGTCGAGGGGAGTGGTGGGGAGTAGCGCACGGAAAATACCGTTGCCCATGGGAAAGGCTTGATAGCGCTTGTCCTGGAACGTGACACTGGGCTGAACGCCTGGGGTCGATTCAGAGACCGTAACGGAAATCGTGTCTCCCAGTTTTGGACTGGTGGGGGTTAGTCGAGCTTGCAGCGCGCTGGCGGGCAGGGCGCACACCAGCATGAGTGCAACGGAGATGATTGCGGCCAACCGCCTGGAACGCCAAGAGGCCGAGCGACGGAAGCGCGTGAATTGCTTCAACTTCATAGCCAATTCATTCATGTGTGAGAAGAGTCATGCAGGGTGTGCTAGACAACCATGCGTGATGAAGATGAAGATACCACTCGGTTTGGCCTGACGGTCTAAGGCCAATGTCCTTGAGCTGATGAGCTAAGGCCGGGGATTGCTCCACCTACTGGGGTTTGATGAAGGCGATCGCCTGTTTCCACACGGTCAAATTATGGCCGTCGCTTTGCAGGCAGATGCAGTCATTGTCTTGCCAGAACAATGTTCCATTCAGAACATCGCCGGTCAGGAGTTTTACTTCGAGATTTTGCTTTTCCCGAATGTAGTTCTGCATCTGGCGGACGCTGGGAGTCGCAATGTCGGCGAGGGTAGTGGTTTTAATCATGGGGCCTGGGGGGATAAGGGTCCTTCCGCTGGGAATGTAGCACTAATGTCTCTCATTAGAGAATGCCCAGACCGTGAGGGGTTTCATATCATCGCGGGTGACTTAAGTGGGGATGGAGAACCCCAGCATCTTGCTTCGTTGGGGGCTGGGGAAACGGCCAGGGTTTAGACACCGGGTGTCTGAACCCCCTAAGATTTGTAAGAAGTGCCGATCAGTTTCAATTTTCAATTCACCATGAGCATCGCTTTCACCAAGTACCACGGTCTGGGAAATGACTTCATCTTGATTGACAACCGCGATAGCAGTGAGCCAAAGGTCTCGCAGGCGGACGCGGAGAAATGGTGCGATCGCAATTTTGGTGTCGGCGGTGATGGCGTGATCTTTGCCTTGCCCGGCCAAGATGGCACTGACTACACCATGCGCATCTTCAACTCCGATGGCTCCGAGCCCGAGATGTGCGGTAACGGCATTCGCTGCATGGCACGGTTTATTGCGGATTTAGAAGGACTGGCAGAAGGCACTGAAAAGCAATATCGGATTCATACCCTGGCGGGTCTGATTGTGCCGACGATCCAGGCCGATGGCTTGGTGCGAGTGGATATGGGGGAGCCTCGGCTCACGGCGGCGGAGATCCCCACGACCCTGGCTGAGACCGAAGGCAAAGTGGTGGCCCAGCCCCTAGAGGTGGATGGTAAGACTTGGCCCATGACCTGCGTCAGCATGGGCAATCCCCACGCGATTACGTTTGTGGATGATGCTGAGGCGATTGTCTTGGCCGACATTGGTCCTAAATTTGAGAACAACACCGTTTTCCCCGCACGGACCAACACCGAGTTCATTCAGGTTGTGAACCGCGATTATTTGAAGATGCGGGTGTGGGAGCGGGGGGCTGGTGCGACGCTGGCCTGCGGCACCGGAGCCTGTGCTTCCTTGGTGGCGGCGGTGCTGAATGGTTTGAGCGATCGCAAGGCCACCCTAGAACTTCCCGGCGGCAACCTCATCATTGAATGGTCCGAAGCCGACAATCACCTGTACATGACGGGCCCCGCTCAGCTGGTCTTTGCTGGAACCTGGGGCAGCGGGGCCATGGTCGCTTCCGAAGCCCCATCGCTACCGATTAATCCCGCGACGGGGCAACCCATCGACTGCGCGACAGCCTGTATTAATGGGTGTGTTTTGGGAGAGGAATGCCCCAATCAGGTTGAGCAGGAGAAGGCGGCGTCGTTCATTGAAAACACGTCCCTAGACAAAATGCTGGAAATGGCGGCGATCGCCGTGGAAAAGCGCAACGCAGAGCGGGCCGAGAAAGCCAAAACCGAAGGCCCCAAGTGGGTCATCCCCGAAGGCGGCATCGACCCCAACAATCTGTAGGCGAGCATTTCTGTCTGGCAAAAGGCTCTCCCTGGCTCTACCCTCCGAACATTCAGCTCCCTGTGAACGTCTGATAACGTGATCCACTCACTGAAGCGGGAATAATTCTGGAAGAAGATAACCGACCGTGGCATACGCTGGTTTGCTTTCTTTGGGATATATCTGAGCTCATGAAAAACCGTCACAGAATGTTTGGCTTGGGATGCGCTGCAACCCTGCTGCTGACCGCTTGTGGTCCGCAGCAGGCTGTAGAACCTTCTCCAGAAGTCGTTGCTGCAGAGACGTCTAGGGGGGAAACTGCGGCTGTTTCTGACCAACCCACGCTCGCTAACGACGCAGTTACTAACGACGCAGTTACTAACGACGCAGTAACGCCCCAGGCCACCAGGGACAAGCTCAAGTTCAAGCGGGCCAATGGCCAGGAAGCCTTCTCGATCAAGTTCAAGCCCGATGGGGGGAAGCTTGTAGATGCTGGGGATCAGGAGTTGGCCCGTTTTAAGACAGAAGCGAATCAAAGTATTCGGATCAAAGGCTCCAATGACGAGGCTTTGGGCTATGTGACCTCCCAAGCTGGTGCTTGGTCCGTTGTCAGTGCCGACCAATCCCAAGTGTTCTTTGTCTTGCGATCTCAGGCAGCGGGCGATTATCTTCTCGAGGATGGCAATGGCAGCCCCCTCTACCGCATTCAGGCCCGCGAAGATGGCTACAAAATTGGTTACCCCAAGACGGCTCAAGCCTCCCCAGAGCCGATGTACAGGGTGAAGGTCAAGCCGGGTAAGGTGTCGCTGCGCAATGCCGCCGGGGAGACAATCCTCTCGACTAAGGGAGACATGCTGCCTGTGGCGATCGCAGCCTTTGCACTCGATTCCCTCAGCCTGGAGCAGCAGGCGGCGCTGGCATTCGCTCTCAATGCGGGATAGCTTTTGAATCCAATTTGATTGCTAATTTGATTGCGAGTTTGATTGCGAGTCTGACTGCTAATTTCATCCATTGGTTAACAGGGGCCTGATCGCAATCACCCAGTTTTGTCTCGTGCGAGAGGATAATTCTTTCATCAACTCAGCGCATCCGGCCCCAGGCGGGGCAAACACCATGAAGAAAGCCGAGCAGCAGCGTATTGCCCAGGACTTGATCGATCGCTATGGCCCGCAATCCGCTAAGGATATCGCGGCTGAAATTTATACCCTCTGTTTTCGGTTCATTCCTGAACAAGCCTCGGGAAAGCCGTCCCAAGACCTCCCGAATCAGGCCAAAACCGATGCGCAAAGACTGGCTGCGATGATGCTGCGGGCGGGGGTTGAGCTGGTGACGCCGATGCCGCTTAGAACAAGGCGTACCGTTCAATATACGGTGAGAAGTCAATCCGCAAAGGTGACGACCCCCTAGGATGCTGAGCGCATTCAGGCCTATCTCTTGCGACAATGGAGGCGATAGGACCGGGTAACCCCCGGGCAAGGTAACACGCCTCCCATGCAGATTTATCTCGACTACAGCGCCACCACGCCCACTCGGCCAGAGGCGATCGCCGTCATGCATCGTGTCCTAGAGCAGCAATGGGGCAACCCCTCCAGTTTGCACCAGTGGGGACAGCGGTCGGCCCTAGCCATGGAAGAGGCTCGGTTCTACGTCGCCCAGCTTATGGGAGCGTCCCCGGAATCCCTGGTGTTTACCGGCGGCGGTACCGAGGCAGATAACTTGGCTCTTCTGGGGATTGCCCAGCGCTACGAAACCCCTCGGCACCTGATTATTTCTAGCATTGAGCATTCTGCGATTGAAAAACCGGTTCAGGTGCTGGAACAACAGGGTTGGTCGGTGACACGCTTACCGGTGGATCAGGCGGGACGCATTGCGCCGGAGGACCTGCGGGCCAAATTGCGGGAGGATACGGCCTTGGTGTCCATCATCTATGGCCAGAGCGAAGTGGGAACGCTTCAGCCCATTGCGGAGCTGGGAGCGATCGCCCACGAGGCAGGCGTTTTATTCCATACCGATGCGGTCCAGGTGGCCGGGCGGGTTCCCCTGGATATTACTCAGCTCAATGTTGATTTGCTGTCACTTTCTAGCCATAAGTTGTATGGCCCACAGGGGGTGGGCGCGCTTTATATTCGTCCTGGCATTGAGTTGGCAACGGTGTTCAGGGGCGGTGGCCAGGAACGAGGACTGCGTGCCGGAACCCAAGCGGTGGCGGCGATCGCCGGGTTTGGAGAAGCAGCACGCCTGGCGCAACAGGAATTGGACTCAGAGTCGCAGCGGTTGACGGCCTTGCGCGATCGTCTCATTGACCAAGTAACGGCCATTGAGGGCGTTGAATTGACCGGCGATCGCCATCACCGTTTGCCCCACCACACCAGTTTTCTGGTTTACCGCGATGGCCTGGATCCCAAAAAAATTAGCGGTCGCCATTTGGTTTACCAGATGAACCAGGCAGGGATTGGCATTAGTGCTGGGTCTGCCTGTAACAGTGGCCAATCCGTGCCCAGCCGCGTGCTGAAGGCCATGGGCTATGGTGATGGTGAGGCCCTCAGTGCCATTCGTCTCACATTGGGAAAGCCAACCCTTGCCGCAGATGTGGATTGGGCGGCAATGGCGCTACGGCAAATTCTGGAACGCTTTTAATGTTCATGAGACTAAAAAGCGAACTGTGATGACCGTGATTGGCCATTTACGCAAAACGGCGTAGGTCCAGATTTGAGCGAGAATAGAAACCCAATAAAAACTTTTTAAAGCGTCTTTTTTCCATGGTCATTCTGCCCAACGACTTAAACGAAGCTGCCATTCAGGCGATCGCCGCCACCAAAGCTGCCCTTGCCGATGGCCAAACTCGTATCCAGGTCGAAATCAAAATCCCTGAAATTAAAATTCAGCCGGTAGCACGGCAATTTATCCTCGATGGTTTTGGGGACCTGGGTAGCAATCTGCGTGTTTTCTTCCCCGATGCTGGATCCGCGGCCCTGGCCCGGCGAGACTGGGGTGAGACACCCTTTGCCATTCGTGGCATTAGCGATGTCAATGCTGCGATTCAAGATGATGATGCCACGTTTATTTTCGTGGAGCCTTCGGCGGTGGAGGTGATGGAAGTGGAGAAATTGTGTACTCAAGCGGGCGATCGCCCGGTCATTTTGCTCAACCCCCAGCTTGAAGACGTGTCCATTATTGGCATTGGCTATGCGGGGCGGCAGCTGCGCGATCGCTTCCTCAGCACCCTGGAGTCCTGCTACTACCTGCGCCCCATCGACAACACTGCAGCGATTTTCCGCGCCTATCCTGAGTCCTGGCAGGCTTGGCTGGAAACCGAAGGAACATATAACAAAATTGCCGACTTCCCTGAACGTCCTAGCAGCGAAGCCATCGATAAGGTCTTTCTGACGACGGGGGATTCGGAGGGCTCCGAGCGGCCTGCCCGTGGTGGTTTCCTAACAGGACTCCAGCGATTTTTCAATGCCCTGAGTAGCTGAAGTTCTTTTATATACTGGCTTACGTAATTTTCCCCAACTTCAACGCGATAGCTCTCTTAGATTCGGTGCTGGCACAGATTCCATTCCTTTTTTTGCGCTGTGTAATTTAAGTGTGGAGATTTTAGCGAACCCCTCGCGTCCTGCAGCTAGAAGCATCGGCCTCTAGGAAAGCATCTAGGAGAATTATGGCAGCCACTTCAAAGCGTCGCATCATCATTGGCGATGTCCACGGTCACTACGATGGACTGGTTGCTCTGCTGGATATGGTTTCCCCAGGTAAGGATGACGAAGTTCATTTTCTGGGGGACCTCATTGACCGAGGCCCTCGCAGTGCTGATGTGGTGGAGCTGATTTATCAGAACGGCTATCAGTGCTTGCTGGGTAACCATGAGGACATGTTGCTCAAGTCCTTTCCAGAGAGTGGCCAGTCCGATGCCCTTCAGCCCTGGCTCTACAGTGGCGGCAATGCGACGGTGGCCAGCTACAAGGATTGGGACCAATTACTCAAGCATATTCAGTGGATTAAGACGCTGCCCCTCTATCGGGATTTGGGCGATGCTTGGTTGGTTCATGCTGGCTTACACCCGGCACTCCCCATTACCCGTCAGACGACCCAAGAACTCTGCTGGATCCGTGAGGAGTTCCACAGCATTCCTCGTCCCTACTTCATTGACAAGCTCATTATTATTGGCCACACGATTACATTCACGCTGCCCGGTGTGAAGCCTGGGGAGCTAGCCCAGGGCAATGGCTGGCTTGATATTGATACTGGAGCCTACCACCCCCGTAGCGGCTGGCTCACAGCGGTGGATATTGATCACTGGAAGGTCTATCAAGTTAATGTCTTCCAGCGCAAGGCTCGGGTTTTGCCCTTTGAAGAAGTGGTTGCTCGGGTGGATCTGTCCCAGCTGAGTGAAGGTCAGCCCACGCGCCTGGTCAAGACCCAGGATAATCGCCAGTCGGCTTAGCCATCCTTGGTAATTAGATGGTCAGGAGATTTCTGTAAAAGGGCATTCCCGACAGGTATTTTTTCTGAATATCGCCTTACTCGCAGTAGATGCTTGGCTCCATGAACTTCACGGAGCCTCCTGTTTTACTATCGGCCAATATTGCTACCGACCAATACGAATTCGGATAACGCGACGATTCTGTGGGCGTTCTTGATTACGGGCTTGGGCACGCTGTTGGGCAGCCCGCTGCGCTAAAGCTTCTTGCTCATGTTGCTCCCGTTCCGCTTGCTGCTGCACAAATTCCTGGCGGCGGGACTGCTGGGTCGCAGAATCACCATCGCGGCGTAGGGCTTGGGTCTTGTTGCGGTAATAGTCTGGATCTAGGCCGTCGGTGCCGGTTTGCTCTTCAGAGAGATTGCTGTTGAGGGTACGCACGCGATCGCCCGTGGCTGGGTGAGTACTCAAGAAGCTAGGAGGGGCTCCCTGGGAAGCCGCTTGCAGCTTTTTCATGAAGGACACCATGCCCGATTCCGCATAGTTCGCTTCACGCATGATGCGCAGCCCCCGCAGGTCTGCGTCGTACTCGTTCTGGCGGCTGCCCGGTCGGCGCATCGCGAGTTCAACACCGATTTGGACTGCGGTGCTTTGATCCACGCCTGCCGCTGTCATGACCCCCCGTCGCCATGCCTCACGGCTCATGGCGTTAATGAGGTGACGGCCTTCCACGTGGCCAATTTCATGGCCCAGCACTCCGGCTAATTCTGCCTCGTTTTCGGCCGTTTCCAGTAGACCGGTGGTGACATAGACAAATCCCCCCGCCGTTGCAAAGGCATTAATGGCATCATCCTCGACGACCTGGACGGTATAGGTCAGTTTCTCACGCTGGCTTGCTTGGGCGACCCGAGCACCCACTTGTTTGACGTAGTCCACCAGGGCTGGATCGTCTTTGTAGAGCTTAAATTCACGCTTGAGCAGTTGCTCATTAATTTGTTTGCCCAGCTTCGTTTCGTCTTCGTCGGACAAATTTGAGAGCTGTACGCCCTGGAAAATTTGGATGCCGCCCCGTAGGAGGTCAAGCCAGGAGAGGGCTTGGGCTGGGGGTACTTGGCCGACCCATAGGCCCGCAGTCATCGAGCTTGCCACCAAGCCAGCCAATAGAAGACTACGGCGAGGACGGGAAAAGGGAGATTTCTTCATGGCTGTGACGGAGAGAAAATCATCGGAGGAAGAACACCGGCGGAGCAGCTTCACGCCTGTTTCCCAGGACGACAAAGACGAGTAAATAGTGCCCTAGGGGCTCCAGCATTGGGCCAGTATTGAGGATGTCTCATCCTATTCTCGCGAATCCAGTGGGCGATCGCATCCGAATGATTTAATCTGCAACGTATCTGTCTCGTTTGATGTCGGCACGTCACGTCTCGCAAAAGCAGTACAGCCTTCGTGGGTAGATCGTGCGTCCCTTGCCCTGTAGAATTCGGCAGGACTAAAATTCAACCAGCAGGGTGAGCTGGATCTGGCATCCGCTTCTAAAAATCATTACCGCCAAATTTTGATTTGGCTACTGTTAGATGGCTATTCTCGATTCCCAAGGTCGCCTTTTTGGCAAAATCAGTGTGCTAGACATTGGTGCCGGTCTCGTGATTGCGATGGTCCTGGGCGGCATCTTTCTGTTTCCTGGGGCAACGGGCAATTCCGTGGCCCAGGTGGGATCGAAAACAACGCCGGTGGAAGTAGATATGATTGTGCGCGGCCTCAGCGTGGCCGATCCAGAGGCGCTGCTAGAACAGTTCCGCACCGAGAAGAAGACTGACATCATTATTCGCAACCAGCCCTACGGCACGGTAGATGTGCTCAAGGTTGAGCCTTCCCCTAGAACGATTGTGGTGCCACAACCCGACGGAACGGCGAAGGCAGTGCCGGATCCTCGTCCTGAAGCCGCGCTGAGTACCAATATGCGCCTCACTCTCGGAGGAGAGGCCCAAATTAATGACGGTGAGGTGGTTCTGGGGAACAGCAAGATTAAAGTTGGTACCCCCATTGAACTCGAGGGGTCAACCTACAACTTCAAGGGCAGTGTGATTGGTGTCAATATCGTCGAGTAGTCCGACTCCTGGATGCGACATACTTGCAGCGGCGCGAGGGCTTCAGGTGAGTTCCATCATTTTTTGGAGCTGCTTGAAGCCGGGGATCTGGAGAACGCCGCGATCGCCATCAATGCGAATCCAGCCCCGCTCGTTCAACTTGCCCATGATTTTGGCGGTGTCCTCTACGCTGATATCGCTGATATTGGCCAGATCGGTAAAGGGGACGTTGTAGATTTCCACCCCCGATCGCTCGATTTCAGCACCATACTTTTGACCCAGGTCCGTCAACGTATTGGCCAACCGCTTCACCTGGGATTGATCCTTTAGCTGAAAGCGTTTATTCATTTGCTTGAGCCGCGTACCCATCATTTGCAGCATGCGGTACTGCATTTGTGGATCCATCAGCAGCGTTTGCACAAAATTAGGGGCGGAGATGCTGAGCACCTTTACCGTAGACAGCGAGACCACGTCGGTTGAACGGGGTGATTCGTCTAGAACCGCCATTTCACCAAAGACTTCGCCCTTACCCAGCACTGCGATCGTAACGGCTCCGTCACCGGCCAGGCGTCTTACCTTGACCCAGCCTGACAGGATGAAATAGACCGCATTCCCCCAGGAGTCCTCCATGAGAACTGCTCGGTTGGCCGGGTAATCATGCTCGACAGCTTGGTTAACTAGGGACTGCAAGGTGCGGGGATTGGCGGCCCGAAACAGAGGAGAAATCTCGCGAATAGCTTCCGGTTGCATGAATCAGGGGCGTCCCGAATCGGTTGGACATTGATATTACCCCTAAGATAGTACTCTGCGATTTCGACAACGGAAATAAGCACCATGGTGCGATCGCGTTATGTTGCTGCATTCCTTGCACATCTGCAACGGCTGAAGCCGCATGGATGTCAACAGGGCAGAAGCCCTTGTTTTACTTTAAAGACTCGGTAAAACAGCGACTGGACGGCGCTCAAAACAACCAAAAAAACGGGTTGACGGTAAACCGCCAACCCGCACAGCTTGGGAACGCGCAGGATGAGACTAATGAACAACCAACTTGACGTTGGCATTCTGTAGACCAGGACGCTTGACTGCTGCCAGTGTCTTGTTGACGGCGTACTTTTGGTTAATCGAATTGATCAACTCGGTTTGATTGTGCTTCTTGGCGACACCCCAGAGATCTGCAATCAGATCAAAGGAGCCGTCAGCATTGCGAGACCAGCCGAGGTCATAATCGCCCTCAAGCACAGCCACGATATCTGCACGAACCTGCTGACCGTTGTAGCCTCGAACATCAGCGTTGGTCTTCACCGGAACGCCGAGGTCACGTAGGGAGTTGGTCAGAATCTCTGCATCGGAGATCTTGGTGCGCAGTGTGCTGAAGTGAGACATGGGGATTTCCTCCAGTTAAGGATTGAGAAACGACAGTGTAGTGACTATCTAGACGCAGCCCTGCCAGAGGCTGGTTAGATTTTTTGCTGGCCTTGCTCCCGAATGGGTGGGATATTCCTGAATGAATGGAATGGGCCAACCTTCCTCCTGTTGGGATCAGGAGAGAAGCCTTAGAACTCCATGCGCTGATATTCAGCGACGGAGGATGCTGCGGGGCGCGCTCGCTGCCGAGCCCAGTCGCGCAGGGCCATCACCTGCTCGCTCATGGTCTTCGACAGAGGTAGGGTTGCCCGAGTGGCCGCAATAATATCGAGTTGGGTAAACTCGCGGCCCTGGGCAAACGCGTCATACATCGCAGCAATTAATGCTTGTTCGATCTCCGCACCGGAGAAGCCTTCGGATACCTTGGCGAGCTGCTCAAGGTCAAAACGTTCGACGTCTCGACTGCGCTTTTGTAGGTGAATCCGGAAAATATCGCTTCTCTCTTCAGGTGTTGGCAGATCAACAAAGAAAATCTCATCGAAGCGGCCCTTACGCAGAAACTCGCTGGGCAGTCGCTCCACACGATTGGCCGTTGCCATAACAAAGACGGGGGACTTTTTCTCCTGCATCCAGGTCAAGAACGAACCAAAGATGCGGCTGGAGGTGCCGCCATCGGAGTCGGCGGAGCCAGTACCACCGGCAAAGGCCTTATCCAGCTCATCAATGAACAGAATGGCCGGAGAAATGGACTCGGCGGTTTTAAGGGCATTGCGCAGGTTTGCCTCTGAGCGACCAACCATGGAGCCGTCGTAAACGCGGCCCATGTCCAATCGAATGAGGGGCATGCCCCACAGCCGGGAGGTTGTTTTCGCAATGAGCGATTTACCGCAGCCGGGAACGCCCAAAATGAGCATTCCTTTGGGTTGGGGTAAGCCATACTCCCGAGCCCGCTCCGTAAAGGCATTGGAGCGTTGACGCAGCCAATGCTTTAACTCGTCTAGCCCTCCCACTGAATTGAGGGTTTCATCCTCTTCCATATATTCGAGGATGCCGTTGCGGCGGATGAGCCACTTTTTCTCCGTCAGGATGACGTCAACTTCCTCTTCAGTCAGGCGACCGCGGGTGACGTAGGCCTTGCGGTAGACCTTCTCTGCTTCGTCCCGAGTCAGTCCTAGGGCTGCTTTGAGCAGTTTTTCCCGGGCTGAGTCATCAATGGGAGCGCTGCGAATTCGAGTGAGTTCCTGGCTCAGAACCTGGTTCAGCTCTGTCATGTCCGGCAGGGGAAAGTCCATCAAAACGACGTCTTTCTCCAGCTCGATGGGCACCTGCTGTATCGGTGACATCAAGATAATTGACTTCTCGGTTCCTCGGAAGCTGGCGATCGCATCCCGCAGCAATCGCACGGTGGGAGGATTATCCAGGAACGGATGCAGATCCTTGATGATGAACACCCCTGGCTCACGGCGATCCATCACCCAATGAATGGCGGGTTCTGGGGCCTTGGTACTCTGTTGTCCCGAGTTGACGGGCTGACCATACTCGTAGAAGCCATAGGTCAGACTCCAGACGAAGACGCGACGAGACTTGTGTTCGCGCTGCACGATCGAGGCAATGGCTCGCTCAGATCGCGCTTCCTCGTGGGTGACCAAGTAGATCAGAGGGTATTCGGCTTGGAGCAGTACGCTGAGTTCTTCCTTCATGGAGATAACCGATTAACCCACGTGGTGAAGTCAAGTTGGCCCCACTGAATCCATGGAGATGGAAAGGGGGTCCGTTCGGACTAAGACTAATCAACTTGGGTTGAGAGGCTTGGCTCAAACTGCCTAGCAATCAAAACATCAAACAATGGCGATGCTGTCGCTGCTTAGCAAGAAACTAAAACCTGCTCACCCGCTTCATCCACACCCGACAAGTCGGAGGTGGGAATTGCGTCGTCCAAAATGGCGCCGGGTTGGCTGCGTAGGGACACAAGGTCACCGTCGCGGACCACCACGGAGCTTGAACACTCTGGGCAAATATAGACCTGATGCACATGCCCTTGTTCACCTTCAACCTGCTCGATCACTTCGGGGTGAGAGAGGTAAAAGTGGATTGCACGCTCGGCGATCGCGGACATGGGTTCAGTTTCAACCGCAGCCCGGATCTTGAGTTTTTGATGCAGTTCCGGAGGCAAATACAGGGTGGATTTCTGCTTGTCTTGCATGGGACTTTCTAATGGTTTACCCGGGTATGCCCTGAACTATAAAGGGATTTTTTGAAGACGGCAAGGCGGCAAAGCGTCTTGACGTCATGATTGTAATATTTGGTTACATTTGGCATTCGGGCTGATGGTTTGCTGGGAGCAAGCTGAAGGTGGAAAACCCCTGGCCTCTAAAGCTACAGCCGAGTTGGCTGCGGATAAAGTTTCCTGGGACATCTTTGGTGGAACGACAAAATCCTTTACCTTGCTTAGGAGAAGTTCATCTTTCTCGCCATATTTTTTATGACTCCAGCTCCTCAGCATTTGTTGTCTGTGTCCCGATCCGTTTCACAGGCTTCTCCTCTGCTGGTGTCACCGACGCGCCAGCGAATTGTCTTCTGCGATTTCGATGGCACGATTACCCAGCAGGACACCTTTATTGATGTGGCGAACCGCCTTGTTCCTGATGTTTGGGGACCACTCCAGGAGCAGATGTATGCCTTTGACATTACGCTGCATGAGGCTGTGAGCCGGATGGTGGCAGCGATCGAATCTCGCCATTACCCAGATATTGTGGCGGGAGCGAAGACCTACCCTCTGCGAGAGGGGTTTGGTGAATTTGTCAGTTTTTTGCAGGACCAGACCATTCCCCTCGTTGTGGTCTCGGGTGGGCTTCAGGATGTTGTGGCATCGGCGCTAGAGCAATATCGTCCGGGGATTGAGGCGATCCATGCGGCTCAAATTGACGATAGCGGCTCTCACCTGCGGATTCACTGTGAGTTTGAATCCGAAACGGAGATTGTTGCGAAGGCCCGGGTGATGGATTGCTATGTGCCTGACGGTGGGCAGGCTCACACCCATTTGGATGCGGTTTTGATTGGAGATTCGCTGACGGATCTAGAGCTGGCGTTGCAGGTGCCGTTGGTGTTTGCACGGGATCGGCTGGCGCAGTATTTGCGGGAGCGCGATCGCGCCTATATCCCTTGGGAGACGTTTGCCGATGTGCAGGCTTACTTAAGTCAGCGGTGGGCCGTAGAAAGTACAGAACAAGGAGAGTTCAAATCGGTGGAAATCTCCTCCTGATAAGTCATACAGCCTGACTTCATAGTTTGTGAGTAGAGTTGTCCCCTTTTTACTTTTTAATTGGGATCGCAGCTTTTTGAAGTCAGGCGCTACCTTGAAAACAACAAAGGCCGTGGTACGGGTTTCACCCGATAGCTTTGAGACCCCCGACCATTTCTACCCACAAGTGCTAAATGCTAGGATTCACCCGATGGTTCAGCACTTTTTTAGCCTCGGGAATGACCGCATTGCGGATCGCTACATTCATCTACATCCAGAGGTAGACCCTCAGACCGTTCGTGATGTACTGGCTCATACAACAAAGTATTTTCGCTGGGGAGGCGCGGACCTGTTTCCGGCCACCACAGATGACGGTGTGCGACGCATCATCGTCATTGAAACTAATTCCTGTCCATCGGGGCAAAAGTCGATGCCCTTTGGTGACGATGCCCTAGAGCAGAGCGGCTATCGAACCTTGTTAGAGCGTACTTTTGTGCCCATGCTGAAGCGGCGGCGCTTGCCGAAGGGGGGACTCGCAGTACTCTACGACAAAAATGAGATGGAGACCTCGGGCTATGCGGCCATGCTGGCAGAAATCACCGGAGAATCCGTGTGGTTCGTACCCTGTTTTCAGAACGATGACGACTTACCTGTGCGATTTGTAGAGGGTGTCCTGGAAATCCGAACACCCGATGGAGATTGGGTCCCTATTCGTGCTGCATTTCGCTATGTGACCCAGCGGCCCTGGAGCCGGATTCCCTCTCTCACACGTACTGCGATTTTAAATCCGGTGGTGGTTTGCTTGAGCGGTGGACGTAATAAGTTGATGGCAGCGAAAGCCTACGATTTTTATAATGCCGAACTCCAGTCCACCGGGCTAATGATCCGCACACCGGAAACCATTTGGGATGTGTCTAAAAACGAAGTGCCCCTGTGGGTCCAACGCATGGGCGGCATTGCGGTGGTCAAAGACCCCTATAGCAATGCGGGTCAAGGAGTATATACCCTGACCAATGAGCGGGAGCTAGACAACTTCATGCAGCTCGACTTTCGTTTCGATCGCTTTATTGTCCAAAGTTTGGTAGGTAACTCCGGTTGGAGTTCCCAAACACAACAGGGGCGCTTTTACCATCTGGGGACAATGCCCGACCGGCGCAAGGCAATTTATGTGGCGGATCTACGCATGATGATTGGGGTTGGCCCCGATGGAACCTATCCGGTAGCCATCTATGCTCGGCGTGCCCGCAAGCCCCTTACGTCCGCACTGGATGCAACAACGACATCTTCCTGGGATATGTTAGGCACCAATCTGTCTGTGAAAAATGAGGATGGTTCCTGGAGCAGCCAATCGGAACGATTGATGTTGATGGATAGCCGTGATTTCAACCAGTTAGGCATTGGCTTGGATGACTTGATCGAAGGCTACTTACAAACCGTGATGTCGGTGGCTGCGATCGATAAGATGGCCCAACAACTGACAACCCAGAAGGGGGCTTTCCGTCGTCGCCTGTTTGCCTCCCTAAATCCCGACCCTGCATTCGTAAACGATATTTGTGCATGAGATTTGCCGAAATGAGTAGCCGCCCCTCCCTGGATTTTCCCGGTGCCTATGTGGTGGACGAGCTGGACCTGGAGCAATTGCCTCGGGGGTGTTGCCAGCGATTGATGGTGGATTTAATTCATGACGGGCTAGGGCGATCCCTGCGTCTCCCCATCATGGTCGGACGGGGCAAACATCCTGGTCCAGTCATCGGTCTCACCGCCGCCCTCCACGGTAACGAACTGAACGGCATTCCGGTCATTCACCGCTTGTTTGAAACTCTCGACTTGAAAGTGCTACGGGGCACTGTGGTCGGCGTTATCGTCGTCAACGTACCCGCCTACATCAACAATGAGCGGACCTTTGATGATCGCACTGACATGAACCATGTGATGCCCGGTAAGCCCGATGGCAACATCGCTGAGATCTACGCTTACCGTTTTATTGAGCGGATTGTTCGTCGGTTTGAATATCTTATCGACTTGCACACCGCCAGCTTTGGCAATATCAATTCGCTCTATGTCCGAGCGGACATGACCAACGAAATCACAGCCAAAATGGCCTATCTCCAACGGCCACAGATTATTCTGCACAACTCTCCCTCAGACCGGACCCTACGGGGCACAGCCATGGAGCTGGGAATTCCGTCTATTACCGTTGAGATTGGAGATCCCCAGGTCTTTCAAGCACGCCACATTCGAGCCTCTCTCAGCGGCGTACGTCGGGTCATGGCCGAAATTGGCATGTTGCCCCGTCGCCCGGTCAAGACCGGTCCACAGCCCGTTCTTTGCGAAAGCTCGGGCTGGATCTATGCTGATCGTGGAGGGCTACTAGAAGTATTGCCCAAACCCACAGATTTGATTCAAGCCAATGATGTGATTGCCCAGCAGCGCAATATTTTTGGTGAGGTTATCGGAGAGTATCGGGCTCCCCATGATGGCATTGTCATTGGCAAGAGTGTCAATCCCGTTGCTCAAACCGGGGCGCGGATTCTGAATCTAGGGGCAATGGCCTCTCCGCATAAAAATCCCTTCTATGTGCGCCTGGAAGACAGCAATCCCCAACTTGAGAACCATCCTCTCCAAGCGCCTACCCTAGAAAATTTGGCTGTGCAATAGCAGCCTGAACTGCCATGAGAATCGTCTTTCTGGTCAACGATGCTACCGGGATTAAGCCCTCCCAAACCACGGCCATGCTCATTTCGGCAGCAGTCACCCAGGGGCACGACGTGGGAATCGTTGGAGTTGGTGATTTGTCCTGCCAGTCTGATGGGGAACCCTGGGCGCAGATTCGGTGGGTCGCCCCAGCGCAGAGAGTCTTGGGAAACAGTCAGGATTTGCAGGGCTTGATGGAGGCGATCGCCAAAACGGTCACCCACCCAACTCTTTTGACTCAAACTGATTGCCTGTTCATTCGCACAAACCCCGCCCGTGACCTCAACCGCGCCGCTCTCTATAGCACCGCCCTAAACTTGGCCCGCCGCTGCCAGGACAAAGGGGTTCATGTCATCAATCAACCTGATGGGCTTATCCGTGCCGCAACGAAGCTCTATCTCCTGGAGCTACCTGAATTCACCCGCCCTC
>CALIJJ010000289.1 GCA_938017515.1 uncultured Pseudanabaenaceae cyanobacterium | reverse complement strand
CGGCAAAGAGCTGGGGCTGGCGATTGTTGCCGCTGCCCTTAATTTCGTAGATACGACCGTCATATTCTTCACCCACAAACAGACGATTCCCGGTGTAGGCCATCGTGTTAATTCGAGGTCGCTTACCGTTAGAAGAGTCTGGGATTTTGACGAACTTCTGTACATCAAGCACGGTATTGGATGAGCGAATCGGATCATCCACCGGACCATTCCCCACAGCCTTGGAGGTCCAGACATAGTCGAGGTTGACCCAGCCTGTATCGTTGCCATCGTAGCGATAGGCGATCGTATTCTCTCCCTGTTTCAATTCCAGAATTTCGGTCTTGCTCTTCCAGCTCTGCCAGGTCCCTGTGGTGGGTAATTGGGTTTGGGTCACGTCCCGACCGTTGACATAAACACTCAGGGTCTTGGTACCACTGCCAATATTGGGACCATTGGGACCGTTCGCATAGCGCAGGGTTGTATAGTAACGTCCCGCCGTCGGCGCATTGATCGTGAAGCTACTCGATGCACCTTGCTGGGTGTAGCCATCTACAAATCCACCGCCGCTATAGCCGGGATGGTTCGTGTTGATCGCGGCACTGCCACCAAGCTGGGCTTTTTCCGCCTCAATGCGGCGGCCGGGTTGTCCAATGCTTCCTGGATTGGGTGGGTTCGGTGGGTTCGGGGGATTGGGAGGCTGTGGATTATCCCTCCCGATTTCAATAATGCCGCGATACAAACCGCCAAATGTGTTGGGAAAATCGTTCCACTGCTCTCCAGCCCCCCAGTTCATGACACCATAGTCTTCGCCACCGGGATTATTGCCGTTAAATTTGTAGTCATTCGGTTCACCATTCGCCCAGTTGCGATAGCCGCTGGACTCGCCATTGACCCAGCGGAATTGGCCTTCCTGAGCACGATCGGTGAGGCCCGTCCAGAATGTATCGTTGCCAAAGCTCTGCTGGAGCCAGTTCTCCTCCGCTGCGTTGTTAATCGTGACTAAGTTTCCCCCAGCCGCGATCGCCTCTGCCTGGGCATCTTCCCAGCTCTGGGCATTATTCGTTAGGCGATACTGATGGCCGTTATAGGTCAAGGTCTGTTGATCTTCAACCATTTCAATGATGCCGCGAAACTGGCCCGCGAAGCTGTTGGGGAAGTCATTCCACTGTTCTCCGGCTCCCCAGTTCATGACAACATAGTCTTCGCCACCGGGAAATCTCCCTCCAAATTTGTAATCATTTGGCTCGCCGTTGGCCCAGTTGCGATAGCTGCTGGATTCACCATTACTCCAACGGAATTGGCCTTCCTGGGCGCGATCGGTGAGGCCAGTCCAGAACGTATCTTTGCCAAAGTTTTGCTGTAACCAGGCTTCTTCTGCCGCGTCGTTAATGGTCACTAACGTGCCTCCGGCGGACACCGCTTCAGCTTGGGCATCTTCCCAGCTTTGGGCTCCATTCGTGAGGCGATAGCGATGACCATTGTAGGCCAGTGTTTCGTTGGCGATCGCAAGCAGTTGTCCCCCTGCCCCACGCCCAAGACTGGATGCATCACCAACGTCAGGTGAGGATTGCGACGATCGCAAGCTCAACGCATCGCTTGCCCCAATCGGAAACGATTCAACTGTATTCATCTTGTTACCCCGAGTCGCCTTCGACCATTGCAGGCTGTTCAATCTTCAGTTCTGCTAGGAGATCCCTAGCAGAACGGGGTAAAAGCACGGGGCTGACTCAGACCATAAGAGCGACCCCCCCTGTTCAGTTGGGTCAGCATCTTAAGCGATGCGTTAGGTATAACAGCATTGACATGAGCTGAGACAGCTTTAATTACAAAGCGAGCCAAAGGGTATTGCTTTGTAATTGAGACACAATTATTCGTAAATGGCATGCTTGCCATGTGTGCCTGCAATCCAGCGATTATGTCATGCGCCATCGCATCATTGCCTTCAATTTTGCTGGGCATGCGTTGCTTTAGATATAGATGCTATTACAATTATTTTAATTCTGAACGGGTCCAAGTCCGTCGGCAATGATTTGACTGATTAACAGGTGGTGGACTTGGTTCAGGTCTTTGAGGGGTTAGGCGTTGTCGCTTGGGGCATCCAAGTTACCTGCGTTTGGCCGGTGATATGGAAGCGATCGCCATCAGCTTCCAAGCCGAAGCCTACAAGCCTTGGTGATAGCCCTATCATCATTGGGTGATAGCCCTATCATAAAGACACTTGTCTTACGCCCAGTCTCCAGCCATGGCCTTCGAATTTGATCACCTTTTCATCATGACGGATATCGGAGCACCGATCGCGGAGCGTCTCGTCGCCCTCGGCCTCACCGAAGGCTCCTCCAATGTTCACCCCGGCCAGGGCACCACGAATCGTCGCTTCTTCTTCCGCAATGCCATGCTAGAACTTCTGTGGGTGAACGATGCTGCGGAAGCCCAGTCCGAAGCCATCCGCCGCACGCATCTGTGGGAGCGTTGGGAACAACGGCAGCAGGTCTGTCCCTTTGGGATCTGCCTACGTCCTGTCTCCGGGAGTCAACATGCCAGCGCGATCGCCTTCCCCCACTGGAACTTCCAACCACCTTACCTACCCGCTCCCCTGAGTATTGCCGTGGGCACCAACAGCGACAACGATGCGGAACCGATGCTGTTTCAAACACCCTTTGGTAAACGCCCCGACAGCTTCCCAGCCGAAAAGGCGCAACCGCTGGAGCATGGGCTGGGACTCCGGGAGATCACGCGAGTCACGCTCTTCCTCCCGGAGGCATCGGGTCATACATCAGCACCGTCCAAGGCACTGCAAGCAGCCGTGGAGACCGGTGCGATCGCCCTGCAATCCGGTGACAGCTACGCCATCGAACTGGGGTTTGATAATGAAACTCAAAAGGAGATGCACAAGCAACAAATTGATCTTCGTCCTGAGCTGCCGCTCTTGTTGAGCTGGTAGTCCGAGGCGTAAGCTGGATTAGAAACGTCAGCAAAGTGACATGTCTGGCTCAACTCCCCCCACTTCCCCCCCAGCAGCCAACCCATCCCCAGCGCCCAGCGGCAAAGAGCCCTGGCTTGCCGTCAGCCTATCGCGGGCTTTTCCAGGCATTGGGCAAATTTATGGGGGTGCGCCGCTACGCGGGATTGTGATTGTCGTGGCGAGTGTGATGCTTGCGATCGCCACAGTCTATTGCTTTGTGGGTCCTAAGCTACTGCTATTACCCGGCATCGGTCTGGGATTACTGGCCGTCCTCTTCCATGTCTGGACACTCTTTGACGCCCATAAAAGCACCAGCCAACGTAACAGCAGCGAATTTGAGACCCTGCGCCAGTCTGGCAAAGACCCCTGGCGCAGCGCTGTTTTCACGGCCCTATTCCTGGGCTTGGGTCATCTCTACATTCATCGCTATGTTTGGGCCGCGGCACTGATCGCATTGAGCATTGCCAGCATTGGTGTGCCCTACCTCGGGTTATTGGGGTTGGTGCTGACACCAATCGCCCTGTGCCATGCCTATTGGAAGACCCCTGCGGGACGTGAACATCCCCGAGGCATCCTCCAAGCGATTAAGATTATCTGCTTTGCCTGGATTTTACCGATTCTGACCGCAGCATGCCTCGCGGTAGGCCTGCGCGGCTTTATTGCAGAAGCACGCTACATGCCCTCGGGGTCCATGCAGCCCACCCTAGACATTGGCGATCGCGTCATTATCAATAAATTGACCTATCAGCGCCAAAATCCTGCGCGGGGCGACCTGATTCTCTTCAAACCGACGGAGGAGTTGCGTCGGCAAAATCTCAATGGAGCATTTCTCAAGCGCATCATTGGTCTACCCGGCGAAACGCTGGAGGTCCACGACGGCAAGATTTTTGTGGATGGCCAGGTCTTGGAGGAAGACGACCGCTTTGAAGCCGCCAATTACCAATGGGGTCCGCAGGAGATTCCGGCTGAGTCCTACTTTGTGCTGGGTGATAATCGCAACAACAGCTACGACAGCCACTACTGGGGCTTTGTGCCGCGCGAAAATATCATGGGTCAAGCGACTCAACGGTTTTGGCCTTGGGCACGGAGGGGAGCCATAGAGTAAGAGGCACAGAATAAGAGCCATAGAGTAAGGCGTCATCCAGCTAAACCCATAGCATCCAACTCAAACGAAAAACCCAAACGAAGCAATCATTCTCACCCCCTACATCACTCCCTCAGGCCGTTTCAAAAGGATAAATAAGCAAGAGCAATCATGGAGAAAGATTACTCGCCCACAATAGCGTTGTAAGTCTGTTGTGATTTGAGTCTGTTGTGATTAATGACAGTCCTACAAAAGAAACCAGTCAGCATGTTGAAGGGGAGCTAATAGACGGAACAATTTTTCCAGAGTAACCAAAACGGCCCAAACCTGAGGTTAACTCGCAGTAGTCAGAGTGTTAGCATCGGCGTTTGTTTGGTTTTTATCATGAGGCGATCGCTCCATCTGGACTGATCGCTGGCTCGTCGGATTCATCCTGCTCTGGCGGGAGTTTCGCGAGAGTCGTGGCCAGGATTAGGTTCGCTCGATACGTTGCAGCATGGAGCGACTCCATTTGCGTTTGCTGTAGTTCGCCCTGGAGTCTCGCAACGGTTTGACAGCTTTTGAGTGGGCTGTAGGGATGCGTCTTGGCTAGTTCGTGAATTTGTTTTGGCGTGAGAAAAACTGTGATTCGTCTGTCACTCCAGACTGAGACTGATGCTTGGGGGCTGGCTTTACCGTTGATCTTGCCTTTCGGAGGAGACTTCTTCACACGGGAGGCCTTTGCTCGCTCGTTCATTGGTTTAGTTATAAGTGGTTGCAGACAGGACTGAAATTGTATGAAGATTTCGGAAGGGAAAATTACTGATATTGAACGATCGAATATCACCTTCAGACAACGTGTCTTTCGCTTAGAGAAAAGGGACTATTGTTCTCTAAAATTGAGTGATTATATCGAGGCTATCTGGCTTTTATACATGTCTGTGAAGCATAGTTAGCAATCCTTTTAGCAGGCTCGCTATTTTCATATAACGACCTAATAATCAATCGAAGTTTCTCTCATTCCAGCAGAAGCATTCTCTTTGGGGTTAGATTTTTCTGTCACGATGCACTCAGTAGTTAGGGTGATTGCTGCAATAGATGCTGCATTTTGGAGCGCACTACGAGTGACTTTTGCCGGGTCTATAATGCCAGCATCCAACATGTTAACGAAGCGATGGGCTAGGGCATCGTAACCCACGTCAAATTCATGTTCTTTAATCTTTTCTACGATGATTGCCCCATTCTCTCCCCCATTATCTACAATGCGTTGAAGGGGGGAACTGAGTGCACGGGCAACAATCAATGCCCCAATCAATTCTTCTTCATTGAGCTTCGCTTTTGCCCAGGTTTCTAGCTGCGGTGCAAGGTGAGCCAAGGTGGCGCCACCGCCAGGAACAATGCCTTCTTCCACGGCAGCTTTTGTGGCATTGATGGCATCTTCTAGCTTGTATTTTCGATCTTTCATCTCGGTCTCAGTCGCTGCACCAACTTTGATGACGGCTACGCCACCAGAGAGTTTTGCCAGCCGATCTTGTAGCTGTCCTTTTTCATGGTCAGAATCAGTGTTGTCAATCTTATGCCGAATCTGCTCACAGCGAGACTTTAAGGCCTGTTTATTCCCCTCTGCCACGATTGTGGTGCTCTCTTGATTCAGGGTAATACGACGCGCCTGACCAAGCATCTCTAGCGTCGCCCCCTCAAGGGTGAGTCCAATTTCTTCGCTCATCACCTGCCCGTCAGTGAGAGCCGCAATATCTTGAAGCATCGCTTTGCGATGTTCGCCGAAACCAGGTGCTTTAACAGCAGCCACCTTCAATGTTCCCCGTAGCTGATTCAGCACCAGCGTCGCTAAAATATCTTTGCCTATATCTTCAGTGATTATAAGCAGTGGCTTGCCTGTTTGCGAAACAGCTTCTAACAGAGGAACTAGATCTTGAATGGTAGCAATTTTACTATCCATCAACAAAATATAAGGCCCTTCTAACAGTGCTTCCATTCGCTCTGTATTGGTCATGAAATAGGGTGACAAATAACCTTTATCAAAGCGCATACCTTCGGTAATTTCTAGCTCAGTCACCATCGACTTGCCTTCTTCTAAGGTGATGATGCCCTCGCGTCCTACCTTTTCCATAGCAGTAGCAATCATTTCACCGACGGTTGCATCATTCCCGGCTGAGATGGTGCCAACTTGTGCGATCGCATTAGCATCTTCGATTGGGCGTGCATGGACTTCGATTTGTTCTACAACAAAGCGAGTTGCTTTTTCAATTCCATCTTTGATGGCAATGGAATTTGCACCAGCGGCCACATTTTTTAATCCGGCTTTCACAATAGCGCTGGCCAGGACAATGGCAGTCGTGGTGCCATCTCCTGCAGCATCATTGGTTTTTGCGGCGGCTTGTCGAATCAAAGACACGCCTGTATTTTCGATGTGATTCTCTAACTCAATTGCTTTAGCGATGGTCACACCATCATTAATAATATGAGGAATCCCAAAATCTGTTTCTAGAACAACATTTCGGCCTGATGGGCCTAAGGTGATGGAAACGGCTTCTGAGAGAATATTAATGCCTTTTTCTAAAGCACGACGGGCTTTATCACTGTAGAGAATAGACTTGGCCATGATATATATTCCTGATATTTAGAAGCTAAATCGAAATGTCTACGTCTCATTCTGCGAGAGACAAGAAATGAAATCTCTCTATTTTATGGTTTCGATGAGATCAATGATTTTTCAACAAGATGTATCTTGATTAATCTAGTGGTCTAGTATTTATCTTCTCGGCGAGAGATTCTATCCCAAAACCTTGCTATTTCAATAATGATAAATAGGTCGTTCTATATGGAGACCTAACGTTTTTCCAACTCTCAATCTGACGATTTTTTCAAATTAGAGCTGAATAATAGTTTTGTTTGATGAGGCTGATCTAGCACGAGGCGAAAACCTTTCACAGTAGTCTGGGGCTAATTGCTAAGGACAGAATTATCAAAAAACTCTTTTCTTTTCCCTGCTCTTTTCACCCGACGATAGCGTAGACGAGGTTTTGAATTGACTACTCAGTACCGATGTTGTCTAACAGTCCAGGATGCAGTAAAAAAAGCCTGCATCTTTTGTCTTAAGCTTCTTGCGGCTTAGGAGAGGAGAACCAGTCAAATTCAGAACATTACGACTCCGATCTCTTCCTGTGAAAAACGGCTCCATCGTCGCTGAGAGCTTTGCACTTTTGCCGCATCGATCAGCATAGGAGGCTCCCAAGTGGTGATGCTGACGGTTTGATTCCCGAAGAAACCGACTAGCATCCACTAGAGCTTTAAGATGCCTTAGTCCCGTCAGAAGCTCCAATGCTTCAGGTGCTCAAATAGAGAATCATGCAAGGGGCTATCGGCATTGTAGGTTCATCTTAATTTTGTTGAGATTTAGGTTTCTCACTCCATAAGATTAGTCAGTCAGGTGGAGAAGAATTCTCAACGTTAATTCGTTTGAAGAATTTAACCAAGCAGTCTAGCTTGAAAAATGATAACGCCGACAATCGCTGATGCAGCGATCGCAAATAGGGAGTTAGTGAAGCGCCAACCTGCTTTGGGATTACCCCCCAAGATCTTATCTTCGCGTCCCGCAGTGAATAGCAAAGACCAAGCTTGAGTCGCGTTGAGACGCTCGAAGGTGTTGAAAGCAGGTCTGAAAATCACAAAACCGAACAAGCTGGAATTTCTGAAATCAAAGTCAGTTCTCATTATGAATCCTTGGAGAGGGCTGGGGCGAGATTGTAAGCGATATGCCCTAGCTCACGGAACAAGCGATCAAGGCGGTTAGGGTGACGAGCAGGGCAGCAAGCGCACCTTGAAAAAGGTAGCGGCGTTGCGCTTCAGGCGCAGGATATTCGGCAAAATACATCGCAGGCTCAAGGGTGTAAGCGTTGACGAGACCCTCATCGTCTACGGTATAGCCAGCCTTCTGAGGCACGTCTAGCAATTGACTACCATTTGAGCGTATCTTGGCTTGCACCTCTGCGGGGATTAGCTCACTGCCATCACTACAGTCATGACGTAGCTCAGTCTCCGACATTTTCTCTCGAGCAGCGACACGTTCCTGGAGGCTAAGAGAAGTTCTTTCTTTTTGAATGATGTGTATCCTGTATTTTTTACTTTTGTTGGATGCCACCAACATAACCTATTTTTACAGATTATTTATTTATAGATTTTTTTTGATATATTAATAGGCTTTATTTATTTAGTTTTGTATTGCCCTCTTTTAGAACGTTATTTTAGACTCCTAAAATCCATAGGGCCCCTCAGAAAATGGGGATCTGTTGGCCTATGGCTGCCTAAGTGACGGTGACTGAGACAACCCTAGGGCAGTACGAATTTAGTTACTTTGAGATGCGGCGGCAACGGGAAGCTGGGGCTGAGTCCAGCGGATGATTTGATTTAGCAGTGATGGTGAAAGACGAGCACAAAGCAACGTCATGCGGCTTTGCCAACCAACCAGAATTTCGTGCTCGCCTCGCTTCACCCCTGCCACCATGGCCTTAGCCACTTGCTCAGGCCGAGTCGCTTGCACCCAGCGAAAGGGAGTCATGTCCTTGACCATGTCCGTTTTCGTGAGAGACGGCAACAGATTTGTGACTTTGACATTGTGTGGAGCGAGCTCATTGCGCAGAGCTTGACTAAAACCGATGACGGCATGTTTAGTCGCGGAGTAGGTCGCCATGGAAGGGGCTGCAACTTTCCCCATAAGGCTGGAGACATTGACGATATGCCCCTGCTTACGCCGCACCATTTGGCGAGCAACCAGTCGGGTGATGGTGTACATGCCGAGGAGATTGGTCATGAGTTCCGCTTCAATATGCTGGAGACGGGATTCAATGAACGGGCGTTGATAGGCAACTCCCGCACAGTTAACCAGGAGATCAATGGGAGGATGATGCCGCAGGGCCTTGACGAGGGTGGCATGAACAGTATGGGGATCGGTCAAATCGAGGGGGAGGATAGAAACCTCAACCCCCAATGCTTCGAGATCAACGGCAACGGACTTTAGACGCTGGGGATCACGGGCAATAAGAAGTAGGGTGCGAATATTTTGCTGGGCAAGGGAGAAGGCGATCGCCTTACCAATGCCTCGTGATGCTCCAGTGATGAGAGCAGTTTGGCCACGAAAATCCATAGAGATACCTCGAAATCGGAACGAACGCGCAGAGAGACGCCTTAACAACACGGCTTAGTGGATGGAGAGTCAACGATATCCCTAGGGCCGTGAACACCCCTGCGCAAGGTCAGTTATTAGGAAGGTTGCACCGTAACGAAGCGTACGACGCAATGATGAGTTGTAAGTTCAACGAACGACGGGCGATTCGCTTCAGCCCGTCAAGCAACTTCTCACAGAACCTAACATCATTTTTTTGTAATTAACAGATTGATTAGTAATTTTCATCTTTCTAGCCAATTCTGAGCTCGCTCGATAGGAATACTTAATGAGATAGCCTCTAGGAAAAAGGATAGAAATAGGCATGATTCCGCATAAAAATTGTTCCCTAATCCAAGGTATTTTCTTCAAAAATTATCTTTGGGCTAAAAGTCAAATCTATAGCAAGATAGACTCATCTATTCTAAAACTCAAATACCCACAGGTCTCTCTATGCAAGGAATTAAGCATCATCATCGGCAAAGAAATAGCTGTTTTTCTATCCAGTCATTGATCCGAACTATCAATTAAAAATCAAAAACAGGGGAAGAGTCTTTATGCCTAAATAGATTAAAATTATTACATCAATAAACCCAGCTTATTTTTGTCGATTCTTTCACTCATAAAACTAAGATTTTATACGTCATTATTTGACATATCAATTGAAATAAATCCCACCTCAATAGGTGAAGTGCTTAGCCCTTATAAGGTCAGTCCTATATGAGGAAAATGAGAACTATAGTGCTTGAGCCGACTTCTCCTTGGGGATCACACACGCGACTCAGTCGGAATAGCTCTGTTACACAAATGAGGCGGTGTAGCCAGCGGTTCGCCTGGGATCGCTCTGAATCACAACGGCTTGAACGGCGATCGCCACGACGCTAAGTAGCAACGGCTGCATAACTGCCCAGGACTACCCCAAAGAAATGAGAGAGACTTCTTCTATATGGGGACATCATGGCAACTCAACTCAGTCAGGCTGCACAATCTCAATCCTGTATCCGGCAGGCCATCAGATGGCCCAGCAGCAATGAAAATTTGAGCCTTGGTCAGGCCTATCATGCCTTTAATGTTGAGGAGAAAACGCCGATACCGCTTCAGGTCTGGCTTTTAGAAAGCTCAAAAAGTCCGATGGTACTGCCCGGACGCTGCGATCGCTTCACCCGGCAATGTTTTCACATTTTGCTCAATCGCAGTACCACCCTCAACGATCATGCCTTCGTCCAAGGGTTCATTATGGGTAGTGATCCGCGAACAACTAAGTTGCATATTTTACTGTTCAAACAGGCTGCTCAATCGCTGTATCCGAAGGCGTATCGCTTCTCAGATAAGAGCTTAAATGCCTTCTCAACAGGGTTTCGCTACGGACGTGAGCCTAGGTTTCGCAATTTCTACCGCCTTCAGTTTGAGGATTCCCAGCATCTGACCCTTGCATATTTGCGCCGTCATCTGGAGATCACGGTGAACTGAATCGATACATTAGACTTCTTGCATCAATCATCTGGCCCTCACCCCAACCCCTCTCCCAAGATTGGGAGAGGGGCTTTTTGACTCCCCTTTCCTCAGAATGGGGGGCAAGGGGTCGGGGAATGGGGGCGGCTGTCAGGTTCGTGCAAGAGGTCTATTACTCCGAAACGGCTCTGAAACAGCTCAGAAACGGCTCTGCAACACTGGACGTTCCTAGGAAATCGTTAACAAACGGGGCGATCGATTTGGTCTAATTCCGGTCTCGCTTACGAACAACCGTATTTAGGAGCAACCGGGAAACGTTCTCTGTCTCGCACAGAGAGTCGTCAGAGGGTTTGCCCCGCTGTCGGAGAAGGGTTTGCCAGCATCAGGTTTGGGCAGTCCTAGATTTTGGCAGCCCCAGGTTTGGGCAGCACAAGGTTTTGGGAGCACAAGGTTTTGGGAACACGAGATTTGAACATTATCCTGATCACCGACGATGATCCCGTCGATTCTTGGGTTGCTAGTCAAATTGCTCAACAGGGTTGGGTCAATCAAGTCCTAATGCCCACGGACAGCCTCAGCCACGCCCCAAAGCATCTGGGCAAGAAACTCCTGACCTCCCCATTCAGGAGTTTCTCCGCGATTCCCCGAGAGCTGATGCTGCGTCGGCTTGAGCATCAGAGACAACAGGTGATGACGGAGCATTTATGGGGTGGGCAAACCCCTGGGTTCTCGACAGGTATTGTTTCTATCCTGGGTATTCCCATCGATCAATTCAACAGTCCAGAGACTGCGGCACAGATTCGGACCTTATCCCCCGACCTGATCATTACCTGTGGCGGCCCCCTGCTCAAGCCAACCATTTTTGAGATTCCTCGACTGGGCTGCCTCAATCTCCAATTTGGCATTAGCGATGCCTATCGCGGTCAGCACACGCTGTTTTGGCCCATGGCGATGGCGGATTGGGAGCATGTTGGAGCAACGATTCACAGGATTGATCCAGGGGTCAACACGGGAGAGGTTTTGGCCCAGGTCTTTCCCGCATTAGCCCCTGAGGATACAGAATTTTCCATTGAGATTAAGACGGCCCACGCCATTCTCAAAGCAGCGCTGGAGCTGCTCTCTCATCTTGAACGCCATCAACCCATGGGAGACCATCAACCGTCAGACATGCTGAGCGGTCGTGCTCTGCAACGCAAGGGCAGGTCGATTCTCTATCGCGATCGCACCCCTATCCAAGAAGCCCAATATCGCCTCAAAACGCGATTCGGACAGTCACCCATTCCAACCCGGGCAGAACAATACGTCCGCTACTGGCACGAGTCTGCGGATAGCGGAGACAACCCCCTTCAGACCGCCCAGGAGATTTCTCTCTGAACGGCCCTGAACATCTCACTTGAACATCTCATCTGAACAGGCTTCTATACGGATGATTAACTCGCTTTCGCGTCTGCCTCGGGCTTCGCCTTCGCCTCCAGATCTGCCAGTCGGCTCTTGAGCGACTGGTTATCTTTCTTCAACTGCTCCATCTCCTCCTGCAGCTGCTTCACGGCTTTATCAGACCCCACTTTGCCCTGGACTCGCTTAATCGCTTCCTCCGCCCGCTGCTTGACGCGACCATCCGGCGAAGACTCCGCCAAGCTTCGCAAAATGCCAATGGCCCCAGCAGCTTCCATCGAGCTTAACGAGCCCAACACAGCCACCTGCGTCAGGAAAAACGTTTCCCGCGAGATCTCCTCCAAACGGTTAAGGATACGCTCTAAATTGGCCTCGGATTGTCCCGTTGAAATGGCACCCAGCGCACGCACCGACGCCAACCGCAACCCTTGGGGCACGCCGAGGGTTGTGTATTCCAAAATAAGATTCAGTGCCGCCTCCGATGTCTTCATTTGGGCCAGGGCACCGATCGCGCCAGAGCGCACCACCTCGTTCCAGCCGGAGCGCTCTTTCAGCACAGATTTGAGCAACTTCAGCACTGGCTTCTCTTTGCTCTCCCCTTCGATGGTGGCCTTGGCCATACCGCCGAGGGTACGCAGGGCTGTGGCTTCGACGGTGTAGGCGGGGTCGCCTTTTTCGGCGATCGCCTTCACCGCCTTATAGCTCACCTTCGTCTTAAACTTACCCAGCGCCGATACCACGGCCCGCCGCACGTGGGCATTGTCATCCTTGAGTCCTTCAATCAGCGCCTCCTGCACCTGGTCCAGCTGGACTTTGCCGAGGGCCTGGGCAATTTCCATGCGTACGGCCCAGAAGGATTCAGCCTTGAGCGCAGCAGCGAGGGCTTTGACGCCTTCGAGACTGCCCTGCTTGGCGATCGCCCCCGCCGCATAAATCCGAGCAATGGGATCGGGATCCTGTTGCAATTGCACCTTCAGTTCTGCCAGGGGATAGGCGAGCTCCACCGTCTTGAGATGGTGATTCCCGGCATCAAAGCTAACAAAATCCGGTTTCTTCTCCAGCGGGAAGTAGAAGCTCTGCTCCCGCTCATGGACGCGTACGGTGAAGGTTTTGAGTTCTGGCGCGGGGGCTTTCTTCTTACCCTTGGCTACCGCAACATAGCCAAAGCCCATGGGAATCTTGAGGTCAAACAGATCCTTGCCGTCGCCATCGGCTGCCGACTGGGTTTGGGTCACCGTGAGCTTGACCATGCTGCTGTCGCCATCCCAGCTATAGGCAATCTTGTAGTCGGGATGCCCCCCTCGGAAAACGTACTGATCAAACAGGAACATCAGGTTCCGCCCTGTGGCCTTTTCGATCGCCCGCAACAGATCGATGGTTTCCACCGTTGTATGGGCATTGTCATTGACAAACGTGTGAATCGCTTTCCAGAACAGTTCCTCGCCCAGTTCTGAACGCATCATGTGATAAACGCAGGATGCCTTGTCGTAGAGGTGCCGGTCGTAGAGTTCGATCGCCTCTCGATACACGTGGGTGACGATGGGCCGACGGTAGCGCGTCGAATCCTCCATCAGATATTCTCGCTGTGCTTCCAGTCGAGCATAGTGGCCCATCTCTTCGCCATACTCGTGGGCCAGCCAAAGGGACTCGGAGTAGGTCGCGGCCCCTTCCTTGAGCCAAGCATGGGACCAGTGTTTGATCACCAACAAATCACCAAACCACTGGTGCGCTAGCTCGTGGGCCACCAGCGTTTCAGCGCGGCGACTGTCCAGTTTGGAGCGCTCGTCCTGTAGGACGCGATCGGTGAGCAGCGTCGTGGAGGTATTCTCCATGCCACCAAAGATGAAGTCGGTGACCGCAGCCTGGGCGTACTTGGGGAAGGGATAGTCGTAGCCGAAGGTCTTGCTGAAGAACTCAATCATCCGGGGCGTTTTGCCCATGGTGATTTTGGCTTCTGCTTCCTTGCCCTTCTCGACGTAGTAGGGGCAGGGGATGGTGCGTTTGCCGATTTTGATTTCGTCGTGGATTTCGGCAAAGTCCCCCACGGCAAGGGTCATGAGGTAGGTGGGGTGAATCTCCTTTTGTTGCCAGTGGAACACGGTGGTCTTCTTTTCTTCGACCTTATCCACGAGTTCGCCATTGGAGAGGGCATAGAGCGGCTTGGGTACGCGCACGCGGATTTCTGAGGTGGCGAGCTGACCGGGGTAGTCGAAGCAGGGAAACCAAAAGCGGGAGTCTTCGTCTTCGCCCTGGGTCCAGACTTGGGTGGGTTTGTTGGGGTAGTGTTCGTTGGGCTGGATGAAGTAGATGCCGCGTTGGGGATGGTCGAGGCTGTAGGCGATCGCCAACTCAAAGGGCTTGCCCGCAGTCGTCGGTTTCTTCAGCATCACCTTCAGCACTTCGCCGTCGTGGTCAAAGGTCTGCGCTGTCTTACCGACTTTAATCTCACCAATGTCCATACTGACCGCATCCAAGGTCAGACTCTCGATGCCGCTGCGCACGGGATTGATTCGGATGGTGCAGGTACCCGTACAGCGCTGGTTAGGAATATCGAGGTCGAGGTCTAGAAAAACGTGCTCGACTTGGCCGGGGCGATCGGGGTTGTAGTGGGGATACGCGCCGGGGAGTTCAAAGGATTTGCGGCTGTCGCGGGCGAGTTGCAAAAATTCGTGCATGGTGAACGGTGGGGCCTTAATCGTATGGACGTTTTGGGGAACGTCGGGTGCTGTTTTAAGGATAGGGGATGGGATGGGTGAGGTTCACCTCCAGGTGAACATTTCTTCGTCATCGAGACCTCACAAAACCGATGAGGCGCTGCGATCGCCGACCCAGCATCATGGCCTACTGCTCGCCAGTCGTCATCTCCGGGAGGTGCAGGTTGGTGCGATCGCGCCCTGCCTCCTTCGCCCGATACAAGCCCAAATCAGCAAACTGAACCACCGAACTCATCGGCACCTCCATCGACGGCACCAAACACGTCACCCCCAAACTCAGCGTCACATGGTCCGACACCTTCGACGCCTTGTGGGGCAACTGAGCGGCTTTGATGCTTTGACGGATCTTTTCGGCCAATGCCAGCGCTTCCTCCGCCGTCGTATTGGGCAATAGCACCACAAATTCCTCACCGCCATAGCGGGCTGCCAAGTCCATGCCACGCTTCACCACAGACCGAATCGTCTTCGCCACATGACGCAGGCATTCATCCCCCTGCTGATGGCCATAGGCATCGTTGTACAGTTTGAAATGATCCACATCGCAGAGAATCAGAGAAACAGATTGTTGCGATCGCAACCCCTTTAGCCAAGTCCGCTGCAAGGCTTCGTCAAAGGTCCGCCGATTGGCTAACTGGGTCAAGCCATCTTTCTCCGCTAACGATCGCAACTGCATCATGCGTTGGGATGCCACTAATACCGATGACCCCCATAGGGCCAGCAGCATGGGAACAAGCGGAAGCCACAGACCCGAAATGTAGAGAGCAGCATAGCTAGCGATCGCCCCACCGCCACTTGTGCCACCGACCCAAGCCAATCGCTTCCATTCCTGGGCCTCTGAGCGCTGAAGGATCACGCCGTAATAGGCTAGAGCCACAATGAGCAGCATTTCCATGGTCTCCGATAGCGACCACATCGTCGGGCGACCATCCAGAACACTGCTAATGATGTAGCTCGCTAACTCCGCATGGAGTTCGATCCCAAACGTGATGCGCGAGTCACGCAATTTTGCATTGCTGTGGTTGCTGTAAAAAACATCTGCGCTGCTGAGAGCGGTGCTGCCGATGAGAACAATGCGATCGCGCATCAAGTCATCGGGAATGTCCCCCTCTAGGACCTGTTGCAACGACACCAGGGGATTTGGGCGAGCCTGCCGAGGATTGAGAAAAACCTGGTAGCCTCCATCATTGGTATTGGCATAGCCTCCCGTAAATCGCTCAATGGGTGGAAAAACGGCATCCCTAATTTTGAGCTGAGTTGGATCGGGGTCGGGATCAATCCCTGCTTCTGCAAGATAGTCAACGGCCAGACGAAATCCTAATCCTTCGAGCACCCGGGGACCTGTGGCTGCGGGAAAGAGTAATCCCCGGCGCACACGGCCATCATCATCAACGACGACATCGCTCGCGGCCACCTGCTCAGCCGCTGTCAGGATGGGGTTACCGGGCAAAATCGACTGCGAGCCGTCATTATCATCTGCAATAATTTTTTCAATGCCGATCAAATTGGGCGTCGTTTGAAAGACGGTTTGGAGCTCTGATGTCCCTGGCTCAATGGGAAGACTGCGATAAAAATCGAGACCAATCATGCGAGGCTGTTGACGCTTAATGGCCATCAGCAGTTTGGCCAGTGCCCTATCAGAGACCATGGGCGATTCCAACCAATTGAGATCAGACTCTCCAATCCCCACCACCACCACACGGTCATCCACGGGTTCCAGAGGACGTAACGCCATCATCACGTCCAGCGTCCTCAGCTCCAGGAGCTGGAAAACACCAGCCCCTCGCATGGCCAAAACCGTAGCCGAAGCAACCAAGCCAAACAGCAGTGTGGCTTGATATTGCTTCATCACAGATTTTGAAGGAAATTTCATGGGTGAGTGGTGGGTCGCACAGAATCAACAGTGAAGGTGCGCCATGATAGCTCCAGACCATCGACCCAGGCGATGAGTCAACGCGACTATTCCAACACACCCTCCCTCAGCTCCAACCCCGGTACCCCTTGATCGAGCAACAGTGTCAGGGCATCTTGAGAGGTTTGTTTCTCAGATACCTCCGCATTCAGCAACTGTCCAAGGGCGTCATACCAAATCCCGTTCTCAGCAAAGACAGCGGCTTGGGAAACGGCAGATTTTTGGTTGAGCTGCTGCTCTAAGGATGCCCTGGATGTTTTGCGAATAAAGCTACGCGCATAAATTTCCTCCTTTTGGCCATCCGGGCAATCAACGATGACAGTCCAGCGATAGCGCGTGTCATCTTCCAAAGCGACAGCCTCCGGCAGCGTCACACTGGCCACCCCCGTTGCTTGTGCCTGAAGCGTTTGCGTATAAAGGGGCATCGGTTTAGCCATATCCGAGAGGATCAGCTGCATGGATGTCGGTTTGTGGGTAACTACCTGCCAGGACAATGTGGGTTGTGCCTGGGTCGTCACAAGGCTCTCACGGCCATCGGGGACCAGGAGTGTCAGTTTTGTGGAGCCCTCTGGGCCACAGGCGGAGGATTCTTGGCCTCGTCTGCCACCGGACAGGGTGCCTTTGGCATTGCCACGCTCTTTTCTGGGTGTCCAGCGCACTCGTGTTTTTTCCGCTGCAACTGCAACCGATGGGGCCGTGGGATTACCATCGGCGATCGCAAAGCCCCCCACAGCAGCCCCTACAGTCAGTACAATCTGAAGCAAACCTGCCGTCATTTGACGCCCCAGGCAGCGTCCCCGAGCGCGTTGAGTCATCCCGCGAGAGACGCTCTGATCAACATGGGACTGAGCTTGTTGAAGGTTATTAGTCATATCCAAAATCGCCTAGCGCGTTGTCGATTTATGCCCCTATATGACCCGTCATTGCTGATGTAAACACTCTTCTAGAATAGCCCTAGCAGTTCGGAGAAGGGCAAAGTCAAGCTAAAGCTTTGAGAGGACTTTTCCAAGCTCTAGCAAAGACGATGACAGGCCTAAATATTCCCTTATAGAGGGCTTGCGTAAATTCTCGAATCCATCAAAATCATTCCCCCAGAACTCTCCATGCTTTAGCTGACCCTGAATCAATGGGTTAATTTCCGTAATTTCCGATCTACCACCAGGGATTGCCCACTAGCGTAAAACCGGACCAATAAAAGGGATGACTAAAGTCTGCACGGTCCGGAAGATTCCATGCCTCGGGTAGATCAATATCGCCCCGCTCAGTCGCCAGGGTTTGATTGTTGATGTTGGTCTGGCCTGACAGCAGCGCAACCTGGGCCTGCCGTAGCGCAGAGAATCGCAGCGGCGTCCGACTCAGTTGTCCATAGAATTCTGCCATGAGGGCTAATGTGCCGATATCCGAAACATTCCAGAGGCTGCCAATCGAGCTTTCCACGCCCGTTGCAGCGGCGAGTCCCGCAAAACCAAGTTCTGCCTCAGGGCTGCTAATTGCCGTCGCACAAGCACTCAGAATTAGCAATTCTAACTCATCCCAACCGAGTTGATTGATTTGGTCAAAGGTCAGTTGTGAGTCCCAAAATTGCAGATAGGAACTGTCGAGATCTCCAGCATTAAATTCTGCATGGGTCGCGAGGTGAAGCATTGGCGATCGCGTCTTCATTTGGGTGGCGATCAGGTTTTCTTGCGTAAAAGATTCATTCAGCAAAACATTGGTCGATGGCTGACTTTCTGCAATAACATTCAGCTCGATGGGAACCGCAGGTAAATCGTTTAGTTTTTCAAATTGATTGGCTCCCGCCGCCAGGGTTTTTACGGTTGGAGACGATGTACCAAAACCAGTCTCTAGCAAATCCACACTCGGAATGATGGAAACACCATACTCTTCGACTAGAAACTTATCCCCATCCATCATCGCCGCCAGGGGAACGGTGCGTAGCCCTGCATCCAAAACGTACATCAGGCTATCGAGTTGCAAACGCTCTGCATCCGGTTTGATCGGAGCAAAGAGCCATTCATGCATCTGCTGGGCAAGGGGGGGATAGCTAAACTCATCCTCCGGATCAGACACCGCCATGCGGAATAATTTTGCTTGCCGAAGGACATCCTGACGGGTTACATCGACCCACTGCGCGATGGGTTGTCCTTGAGAGGGAACCAAGACTAACAAGAGGCGGTCATCATCGCTTTCACTTCGATGGGCTAATTGCTGACGCACCGTGGCCCAGTCAGTATCGTTGGTCTCGTTCGGGGGTGCAAAAAACGCATAGACAATGGCGGCGGAAGAATCATAGGCGGCTTCCGCCTGGGTTAAGAGTTCTTGGGTTTGCGGCAGCGTTGCACCTGGGGAGCGAGTGAATCCCCAATAACGGCTGTATTCCTGGGAAAAGGAGCTGTCGATTTGCTGTAGGGCGATCGCATCAAAAAAGCGCAATACTCCCGGAGCCGTACTGACCAATGGCTGCCTCTCCAGGCGGTTGGTCTCGGGTGCATCCACAAAACGATCCGCAAATTGTGGGGCGATGGGTTCAGGGGTTGGGGGAAGTGGCGTTGGGGTTGGCGTCGGTGGTGTTGGGCTCGGGGGGGCCGGCGGTTCAGGCTCCGGAAGATTTGTCAGGCTAAAGCTGTTTTGGGCGGCTCCCGCTGTCGCTGTCACGCTATAGCTTCCAGCGATCGCATTGGCGCTCACCCCCGTTTGAGCCTGACCATTCCCCGTCGTTTGCACCGTTGTCGAGGTGAGAATAGCGCTGGGACCGACCCCAGGCGGGCTGAAGCTCACCGTTGCATCCGTGACTGCATTTCCAAACTGGTCGAAGACCTGAACGATGAGATCCTGCGCAAAGGCTGTACTCACTTCAGCGCTTTGGCGATCGCCCCCCAAAACATCAATGCGATTGGGCGCATCAGGCAAGTTCTCCAGGCGAATACGGTTGCTGAGACCCCCACTCGAACTGGAGAGGCTGAGTTCATAGCTGCCAGCAACGGTATTGGCATTGAGCCCGGTGATGGCCTGTCCCGCTGCATCCGTGATCAGGGAAGCAGTTGCAGGGTTCACGCTAGCCCCCGTGGGCGGCAATAGATTAATGGTGGCATTGGGAATCGGGTTGCCAAATTGATCGCTGACCTGAATCCGCAAATCGTCAGCAAAGGCAGTGTTGACGGTTGTGGTTTGATTATCACCATTCAGGACCAGTAGTTGGCTGGCGGCATCGGGAAGATTCGTCAGCTGGAACGTGCTGGCGGGTGCAATGGCTGGGGTGGCGGTGATGGTGTAGGTGCCAGCGGTGGTGGTGGCGATCGCCGGAACAGACACCGTGCCAGTGGCATCTGTGGTCATCACCAGGGTGGAGTTACCGCTCAGGGTTGCGCTTGCTCCGCTCCCCGGGCCCGAGAAAACAATGTCTAAACCACGTAGCAATCCCCCGACAGAATCGACAACTTGTAGTTGGAGCGGGGCTTCAAAGGATGTATTAACAACGGTTGACTGGTTCTCACCGGATTGAGTCACAGTGATGCGACTATCCAGTTCATAGGCTCCGATATCTCGCTGATTGACGGCTGCGAGCCCACGCTGATCGACAGCAGTGCCACTGCCATTGGCTTGGTCAAGGGCTGGGCTGTTGAATAACAGCGCATGGGTCAGCGTCGGACCACCATTATCGGCAAGCGAAGCCAAGCGGGGATCGGTTCCATCAGCTAAATCAGAGGCGATATAACCGCTACTGCTTCCCCGGTTTTGTACGAGGTTATTGCCCCCACTCGTAATCGGGCCATTGACATCAGGATTTGTGGTCGCAATATTTCCGGCCACAATCGTATTTTGTAGCGTCAAGCTGCCACCGAAGATGTTAGAGACGCCACCACCACCATTCGCTTGATTATTTGCCACGGTCACATTGTTCAACGTGACCACAGGAACACTCGCTAAGGAAAGCCCTCCCCCAAAGGAGGCTGCACTGTTCCCTGAAATCGTACTGTTTTGCACGTCTGTGGTGATTCCAGGTCCACTTGGATTCAAGTCGAGAGCTGCTCCATTACCACTGGCAGCGTTGTTAATCAGCGTACTCTGGTCGATTTGAAGATTTTGATTCCCCGTCTGCTGAATACCACCGCCAGTGACAGCATCATTACTGGCGATGGTGCTGGTCAGGATTTGGGTGGTTCCTGCGCCTTGCAGAGCAAGTCCCCCCCCACTATTCGCACTATTGCCAAAAACAAATGCATTCTCAAGGGTCAGATCACCATTGGCATAAATCCCTCCCCCTCGATTCGTTGCTTCGCTCAGGCTAATGGAAGTATCGCGAATAACTGTGCCAGAGGCAGTCTCCAGAAAAATTGCTCCACCGTTGAGATCTGCCTGATTCCTGTCAAAATTGCTGCTGGTAATAATGAGGGAATTCGCAATTGTGCTCTCATTGGCGATCGCCCCCCCATTAGAACTCGCGTGATTTTCGATAAAGTTCGAACCTGTCACCGTGGTTGGACCACTCGCATCCATCCAGATAGCCCCTCCTTGACCGAGAGTGGCATCGGTTGAGAGTGTTCGATTATCAATAAATGTGCTGCCCGTGATCGTCAGATTAGCATCCCCTGTTCGCGTTGCGATTGCTCCACCATTCCCATCATTCGAACGGTTGCCATTAAAACTAGAGCCTTGAATTACCACGGTGCCCCGATTATCAATCGCGCCACCATGCACCGCAGCCTCATTACTCGCCAATACGCTATTGGTGATAGTGAGTTGCGCATTATTACCAATATCAATCGCGCCTCCGTACTGGGCAGCCTGGTTTCGACTCAGCTCACCGCCAATCAATTCTGCAGAAGTTGAGCCATCAACACTGATCGCACCTCCATCGTATCCATCCGTTCGGTTCTCGATGAATAGAGAGGACTGAATAGAATTTAATCCCTGTGAGTTGAGGTAAACTGCTCCACCAGCTCCTTGAGTTGCTACATTATTGCTAAACCTTGCTTGGGAAACAGTTAGGTTGCTATTCGCACCGAAGTTGACGATCGCGCCTCCTTGATTCTCTGCTTGATTATCTCGAAATTCTGTACCATTAATCGTGAGCTGACCTTCGTTATAGATCGCGCCTCCAGTCTGATCACTCTGGTTGCCAGTGAATGAGCTGCTCGTAATACTGAGGTTGGAATCAGGCTCTACAGAAATTGCGCCTCCATCCAAATCAGACTCATTGCTAGTAAAGCTGGTCTCGCTGATGTTGGCTTCAGCCGTGCGTTTTAGAGAAATAGCTCCCCCCTGGACAGCCGCAGTATTATTCGTGAAGCTGCTACCACCATTGAGCGTCAGACCACTATCTCCATCTAGATAGATCGCACCTCCGTCGTCTGTCACAGCCTGATTATCTGTGAACGTCACGCCGGTCAAGGTGAGATTAGCTGTATCTAAGGCTGCGATCGCGCCCCCATCATCCGGAGCAATGTTGCTCTCAAAGGTCGTGCCCTGGATAGTGACGAATCCGTCACTCTGAAGATAGAGGGCACCGCCATCCCCTGAATTGGCTGCGGTGGAATTCGCTTGATTCCCTTCAAAGCGCCCTCCCGTTACAGCCAAGCGACCGGCTGCTTGCCCTTGATAAATGATGGCACCGCCGCGATCGTCAGCCTGATTATCAACAAATGTTGTATCCGCAATCGTTGTAACACTATCTCCACGAATCGCGATCGCCCCCCCTTGCTGCCGGGCTATATTGTTGTTGAATTGTGTCCCACTAATGGTGAGGTCACCCTCAGCATCAATCGCTCCGCCAACACGTTGGCTAACATTATCAGCAAAGACTCCCCCTGTTAGCGTCAGGCTAGCATCAGGATCAAGATCAATCGCACCACCACCAGCACCGGAGGTCGAGTCTGCCGAGTTGTTCGTGAAGGTACTGTCAATGATCTCGACTGAACCGCGCAGAATATCGATCGCGCCCCCATCATCGGCAGAATGGTTGTCGTCAAAAACCGTGTTTTGAATCAGGAGGCGATCGCCTCGGTTGTGGATGGCTCCCCCATCCTGGTTTGCCCCAAGCGCTTGATTTCTTTCAAAGCGGCTGTTTTCAATGCGCACATCATCTGCATTGTTGGAGAGCCCTCCTCCGTCTGAGAGTGCGAGCATAACGCCATCAGCCACCGTCAGACCAGAAATGACGCTGCCATCCGCCGAGTTCGTCAAGGCTAAAACGCGATGATTGTCAGTCTGACTGCCCGCCGCATTACCATCCCCAGCGGCATCACCACTTAGAATCGTTTGCCCTGCTCCCTGGCCTTGTAGTGTGATCTGGCGATCGAGCACAATCTCTTCGCCTTCGCGATAGGTGGCCGCCGCAAGGTTGACCGTTCCTGCTGCGGTAACAACGTCTACGCCATCCATGACAGAGCCATTGGCACCGACGTTGACGGTGGTTGCTGTGCCACGGAGCGATCGCCCCGGCTGGAGCGTAACCTGCTGATTCAGATCGATCGTTGGGGCATCGAGTGTGAGATCGCCGACCCCGGCACCGGCGGTATTGCCACTGGCATCAATGGTTTCGGCCACGGTGATCCGGTTATCTGCCTGAAGCGTGACATCCGTCGTTTGTAAATTGCTCACCACTGTTGCGGGAGCAATCGTATCGACATTTCCTGTACTGTCTACGGTGAGTTCTGCTGGGTCTAGGAGCCAAGTACCAGTAACGGCAGAGCCATCCGCCGCTGCTCCTGAGGTATCCACGCGGGCTGTTGCTGCAATCCTTAGATTTTGCTGTCCTGAGGTTTCCACCAAGCCTTGGCCTCGGGCGGATGCTACGCCCGCAAATTCAGTGCTGCCATCGGACCACACAATGACATTGCCCCCTTCAGGCACCAGCTGTTCAGGCGTCGGGTGTTCAGGCGTTGGGTGTTCAGGCGTTGGAATAGCATCAGCGCGCAGAACAGAACCTTCGTCCACTTGGGTGGTGCGCGAACCAGGCAGCGCGTCGTTCCCTTGGTAATCTCCACCAATACGAACAGTGCCCCCTTGGCTTCCTGATGCATCAACAACGGCATCCTTCAGTTGGACTGTTTCACCGATGATGTTGACTTGCCCGCCTTCCCCCCTCGACCCTTGTGCCGTCGAGAGTTCTCCGGCAATCAGAGAGACAGATCCATTGGCATTGACTTGCATGCCGCCCGCTTCAGGGGCGTGGGGCTGACCAGCCAGCAGTTTCGGCAGGGATAAAGGCTGGTTGGGGATCTGGGTTAAGTCTGCACGGATGGGCTCGATGGCGAGGTTCAGGAGCTGGTTGGCGTCACTGATGCGAACCATGCTGTTGCCGGGGGTGGCGATCGCCGACACCTCTCCCCCCGGAGCCACTAAGCTCCCCGTATTCACCACTGTCCCGCCCATCAGGCGCAGCGCTTGCCCCACCGGCACCGCCAGATTGCCCTGGTTGACGATACTGCCAGGCACCGCTGCGGAAAAGCCAAACCCGTCAGGATTGCCCGATAATGCACCGTAATTTTGCCCCGTCAGGACATTCAGCCAGGTTTCTGCGGAGCCCTGACTAAAGCCCACC
>CALIJJ010000288.1 GCA_938017515.1 uncultured Pseudanabaenaceae cyanobacterium | reverse complement strand
AATCCCTAGCCCCAGGGCCCCTAACCATTCCCAAACCCAGCCGGATCAACCTCCCCCTGACGACAATCCCGCCGAGCCCTCGGCGCCGACTGCAACAGCCGAGAAATCGGCGTATTCGTATCAATTTTCCCCTTCAGATTCAACCACAACTCCACCACCATGATCTCCCGCTCCTCATCAATATCGCGCTTGCACTTCACCGCAACTTTTTCCCCTGCTGCACGCCCAAAAGCATCCTCAAATTCCTGCTGGATTTCTGTATCCGTGAGCAAGAAATTAATATTGCTCTCCATCAAATCCTGCACTGCTGAAGCATTGACCTGATCGAGCAACGCAATTGACTCCCGATAGTATTCCTCCGCTGTATTGCTATAGCACGTACCGTGCTTATACCACTCGTGGCGATCGAGCCCTGAAGCCATGCCTGGCATTTTGGTCGCAAGGGCCCGGCGGGTGCCCGGCGAGAGGTCCAGTTCGGGTAGCTCAAACCAGCGGCGATCCTTATCAAGTTTGATCAGGCGATCGCTCACCCCACAGTAGACATTCTCCCTGGGCTGGGGCCACAGCCCATGCAGTACCAAATTCTTGGCATCAAACCGCTCACCCGTCTGGCTCCGACATTCCGGCTTGTTGGGTCGTGTCTCGCAAAACGACGGTTGCCAACTCAACGCCAGCAAAAACTCTTCATCCTTAGACGTTTGAAGACTGGACGGTGTTGATGTTGGGGTTGACGTTGGGATTGGAGTTGGAGTTGGCGCTGGCTCAGCCGTAGATTCCGTTGAGCCGGTCGGGGCTGGTGTTGCGATCGCCCCTTCTTTTTGCAAGCGACCGCAGGCCACCCTCACCCAACGATTTTCCGGCCTCGCCCCCGCAATCCGCACCATGTAGTGGGAGGCTTGCCGCCGATTTTTTCCCAAGACTTCGTAGGTTGCCTCGGGATTGAGCCGAATGTTGCCAGGGTTGCTTCCCTTCTTGATTGACTGGAGCGCAGGACAAGCTTGGTTGGCAACGAACTGTTGTCCTTCGATTTTTTCAAAGGCATAGGCAGGTTCACCAAGGATGGTTGTGCTGGCGAGGGAGGAAATGAGCAACGCCACAAGGAACAGCGCCGAACAGAATCTTGAGGATTTGAGCATGGAGGTTGCGATCGCAATCAATCAGCAATGGACCCTACGATTTTGCCCTAACCCATGCCCCAACTGCATGAACCCAACTGGTACCCACCCCTGTGAGAGGGGAGGATATTGAATGGCAGGTGCTTGGAAGTTTTTTGGAATACTGCCCTCAGGAGTACATGAATATGGGGATGCTGCTGGTATGGGGGAGCGCTCCTGGCTGAAATTTTTCTAGCAATCCACTTCCTCGCAAGCCGCAATGCTCACCCACTCGCTGGAACCATCTGCCCAGTGTTCCTTCTTCCAGATGGGGGCGTTGTGCTTCAACGTATCGATCGCATACTGACAAGCCGCAAACGCCTCTCCCCGGTGGGGACAGCCCACCGCCACGAGCACGCTAATTTCTCCAATTTTTAGGTGACCCGTCCGGTGGTGAATCACCACCCGATTGCTGTCCGGCCACTGCTGCCGAATCTCCGCCGCAATCTTGCGGAAAATATTCAGCGCCATGGGCTCGTAGGCCTGATATTCCAACGACTCCACTGGCTTCCCGTCCGTCTGATTGCGCACTGTTCCACTCATCACTACCACGGCACCATTAGCCGGATCATCTGCCAAGCCGTAGGCTTCCTCGTAGGACAGCGGCGCAAATGTCATTGCGAAATTATCTTTGACGGTTGCAGCATCAGGAGGAACCGCGGAGTTGTCAGCATCTTGAGGGACAGTCACTGGTGAAACTGGCACAGCGTTAGGGCTCATCGTTAGGAATACGGAGGCGCTAAAGGGTATCTCACTATATCGCTATAGAAATGGTACTTGGACATCACCTATGTTGCATCTACAGCCTCGCCTCAAGCCTCTGCATTCTGCCTCGGTTTTGCTGTTGCTCGCTGCGATCGCCTCCGGCTGCACCAGCACCCAAGCCACAGCCCCTGAAACGACGACTCCCGCCACGGTGAGTGCTGAGGCTGAACCCGGCCCAGAAACGGGCCCAGAAACGGGCCCAGAAACGAGCAAAAGTACTGGCGCAGATGCAGTGAAAGATGCTGGCGAAACCATTGCGGTTCAGTCTCCCAAGGCTGAAACCTCTAAGCCGAACCCAACACCTGCTGAAAAGCCTAGCCCCGCTCCCAACAATGCCCTTCCCCCCGGTCGCCACTGCTTCTCCCTCGACAATGCTGTTCTCACCGAAGCCATTCGCCTCAATGTCGATGGGGCTTCCCAGGTCTATGGTGACGTTGCAGGGTCGGTTCACAACGACAAAGTTGGCTACTACACGAGCTACCGCAGTCAGCTTTTGGGAGCATTGGAGGGTGGAAACCTCTCTGTGGATGTCAAAACCTGGATTGAGTACGACGTTCAGGAAGCAAGCCAAACCTGGACCGTCAGCTCAGAACGGCTCACGACCGACCGCGAAACCCTTACGGCTGTGGATTGCAGCGACGTTAAAGAGAGGTTTGCCAGTGCCGCAGGGCTGGAAGGCGCTGAGCTGACGGAGTTTGCTGAGAATGTTCGTCGTGAGCGGGTGTCGTTCGCCCCCGGTGCCTCTTCTGCCACCGTGGAAAATGCTGTGGTGCGGGGCGATCGCGATCTTTACCTGCTGGGTGCCCAGGGTGGCCAAACCATGACGCTCAACATCAGTGCCTTGGAAGAGAATGCAGTCTTTGATGTGGTGGACCCCAGTGGTCTCATCCTTGCCCTGGAAAAAACAGAGGATGAAATCCTCTTGCCACACACGGGGGACTACGAAATTATCGTGGGTGGCACCCGAGGCAATGCGTCCTATAGCCTGACGATCGAAATTCGCTAGGGGCAGGGCATGCATCCCAAGCCCTGCGAAAGTCCTTTCCAGAGCTTGGGATGCCCTTTGTGGCTGCTGTTTAACCGACGTCAGTCCAGCCTTGGCTCCGAGGAATCCATCTTGAGCCAAACGAAAGTGTGGGTTCTAGGGAATGAGTCGTGCCATATCAGTGGTGCCCATCATAGAACCATTGAGTTCTGACATCAGATGTGCCTTGACCTCAGATGTGTTCTGGCATCAGAGTCGTTGAGCCTTCGCAGATATTACAGGTCTTTCGGCTGGCTCCACCCTGGCGACGTCCTGTGGGAGCACCCTGATTCTTTGGGGGAGGGGGGGCGTTGTAGATGAAACCATTGGGCTTGGGCGATTGAGCCCAGGCTGCTGGACAGGGCAGAAGGATTAGGCTGATGCAGAGCAAGATATTTCTGCATCTGGATAAGGCATTTGGGTGGGTTGGAGAAGGAGAGAACCAGTAAGTCATGGTACTGTGCCGATTAGCTGTGCGGCTTCTGTCTAAGCGGTGTAATGACGGTGAATACTCGGCTGTGAGTGCTCTAACCTATCTTTAGTTGTACAGAACTGTGACGTCAGAGAATTCTGAAAGATTCAGGAAAGCGTTTCGCATTATTCAGGTTGAGCCAGCAGTTATTCAGGTTGAGCTAATCTTTATTCAGGTTGACTTCGGTTTTGAGTCTGGGATTTCGTTGAACCTTGAGCGGTCGCAGCCCCGGCGAGTGGTAGAGCGATCACCGCAGGAATAAGGGGAGCCCAGATTCCTCGTAATAGTAGTAAGAAGCTGAGCGCCGTCACCGTAAGCATTGCGCCCCCCAGCCAGAACATTAATTGGAAAGGGGTCTGGGGACTTTGGCGGGGTCGGAATGCGATGACCAAGATGCCACCGGCCAATGCCCATCCTAGGATCCACAGTCCATCAACCCATTGAGGCCAGACCCAGAGGTCAGGGCGTCCATCAAGAACTCGGCTCAGGAGTTGGCTTACCATCTGAGCATGGATAAAGACACCTGGAACCTCTTCCAAGGTGCTACTGCCGTAGGGCGTGGCCCAAAAATCTCCGTTGCTGGGGGCCGTGACACCAATTAGAACAATGCGATCGCGCACCGCCTCGGGGTTGAGTTCGCCCCTTAAAACCTTGCTCAGAGACACTTGTGCTGCGATCGCTTCAGGGTTGTCCAGCGCTCGATAATGAATCAAAATTTGATTCCCCTGGGCATCAATGGGTTGGTAGCCACCGCTGCGCGATCGTAGTCTTGGGAAGACTTGTTCTCCCAACTGTAAGTTACCTTTCGGGGTAAACTTGGCCCTGATTCCTTGTTGCCCCAGGTAATTGAACACAATTTGTGAGGCAAAAGAATAGTTGGTGGTACAAGGGGATGCCGGATCCGGCGTCATGGAGAGGATTTGACGCCGCAGAACGCCATCAGCATCCGTCAAAAAATCACTGAAACCGATCTGTTCCTTCGCCATTTCCGGTGGGGGAGCAATTCCTGTGGGATCAATCACCGGATCACGTCCCTTACAAACGCCCACAATTTGTTGATTTTTCAACTGATTGACGAGCGATGACTGACGATCTCCCACCGGGAAATCTCGATAGAGATCAAGGCCGATGACGCTGGCTGGTGTCAATGTCTTGAGGAGTTTTTCCAGTGATTCGTCTGAGAGTGAGACTTGCTGCTCTGGGCTGGCCTGATTCTGAATATCTGTTTCATCGATGGTGACCACTAAAAGGCGAGGATCTGGGCTTTCCTTCGGTCGTAGGCGGAACAGTTGATCCAATGTCCAGAGTTCTAGGGGAGCCAGACCCCCCAACCATCGCAGCACTAGGAGCAGGGCTGTAACCCAGAGCGCGCTGAAGCCAGCGCGTTTGAGACGAAGGGGAACGGAGGGAGGTTGGTCTAGCTCTGATTCTGATTCTGAATTTGCTCCTACTGCGTTGCCACTGGCGGGCAGGATGCTGGTTTGTCTTGTTTTAGATGTATTAACATCCATTGGCTCAGGGGTGGCCAACGCTCGTGGCCTGGTCGGGGGCGTGGGGGCGAGGGTTGGGGGGCTTTGGGTTAGCGATCGCCAGGTGGGGGGCTGTTCTGCCGGATTTTGCACAATGACGGGGAGCCAGGAAGCACAGCCGTAGACGGCTTCCAGGGATTGCAGCTTCTCTCGGGCTTCCCGAACGGCTAAGTAAAGCGTTTGGTGGTTGGAAAATGCCGTCAGAAAATGCTTCAGGAATTCCTGAGCCACCCGGTCTGGCACGGGTTCCCGCATCACAATGACCTGGGGGATCTGTAAATCGGTCAGTGCCCAGGCGAGTCCTAAACCGTCACAGGAGTTGAGGATCGCGAGTTGCAAGCCCGCTTCAATGGAGCGTTTCAGCGCATATTTGAGTTGCTCGATTGTAATTTGTTCGGTCTCGTTGAGCTGTAGGTATCCCTGCGCTTGGCTAGAACTGTGCCCTGCAAAAAAGAGAATATCCCAGTTGGCTTGCCACAAATGCTGGCTTAACGTATCCCATGTGGGCTCAATCAGTAGGGTCAATTCACTATCTGGCAAGGCTTCCAGTAGGTGACGATCGGTATTGATATCAATATTTTGGGAATTGCCCAGAATGGCCAAGATCCGAACGGTGGGGCTTTTAGGGGCCATGGACTTCAGCGATCGCCGATAGTCCGGTGGACTCAAGGCAATCTCCGCCCTGGGATAATCCTCCAGAAACTCCCACAGATTCCAGGGCAGTCGTAACACCGACTGATCCTGGGCAACGATCATGATCCGCAGTGGGACTTCTGGTTTTAGTTGAGTCCTCAACTCACGATCGATGGGTCGAAATGCTTTGGTGTTGAGCCAGTCATTGAGTTCTTGTTGCAGTAATTGGCAGAGCTGGCAAAACTCGGAGGATGACACATTGGTAATGCCTGCTGGATCAAACTCAAATTCGGGTACGGCGGTTTGTCGGCACTGCCAGTCACGGTCTTCTCCGTAGAGCACCTCGTAAAGCCCTTGCCATCGCTGATAGTAGTCCCGTAGCTGAGGCTTTCCCGGTAGGGATCCTGTTATTTGTAGAGGGCCTGTGACTGCTTGGGAGGTGGGGTCATTGCCCTGCCAGATCTGAGCGGTGATCGCCGGAAACCCGGTTTCCCAATCACCACTGCCAAAGTTGAGGATGACCAAATGTTCCACAGTGCTACACCTGAAACTCTTCTCTAGCACGGTGCTTTCCGAGTCTGGCTTCGACACTAAATGTCTGCCCTGGGGAGACCTTAAAGCGGGTGAGTTGAATGTAGTCGTCCTCAGGTCTGGCCATGACCGTCTGTAGCAAATTGTTGGTTGGTGAGAGCAGTTTCAATTGAAGTCCTTCCATCAGTCGCTGAGGTTCGTAAGGGGAGTCGTCAACGATTTGGGAGGCAGCTATGGGAGATCTCAGCTGTATGCGGACTCCGACGCGCCCATCTGTTTCTGTTGTGATGGTGGTACAGAGGATCAACGGATCTTCGAGGGCTCCCAAATAAATGACTTTTCCCCGTGAAACGGACGAGGTTTGGGACTGGCGCAGGTTGAATTGCTGCTGGGGCCCAAAGAGTTGTTCTAGCGCTAGCCAGGCAGGTTCGAAGGTTTTCTCCAGCCACTGACTCAGCTGAACGGGCTTCGCTTGAACCGTTGCACGAGCTTGAACCGTTGCAAGGGATTGGATTGACGGCTGTAATATCTCGTCTGGTTGAGTCTCTAAATCCCGATCCGTTTCTGACCCGTGATGGCGTGTTTGCCCGTGATGGCGTGTTTGATAAAGGCGATCGCGCCATTGTCGTTGATTAAGAAGGGCCGCCCATTGCTCAAAGGGAAGGAATAGCCGTGGCTGTAATGCCGATTCCGTTTGTGGTGACAGCCGTTGTTGATTCCATTGCTGAATGAATGCCTCTGCCGTTACCTCAGAGAGTTCAGCCACTGTTGCCGCCACCGATGACCGTCGCTCTGAGACCTCTTCCAGTTGAGCCATGACCCAGAGTAGGTCTAAATCCTGAACGAGGGCTGACTCATCTATTGCATAGGTGCGATCGTCCGCCGAATACTCTCCCTGTTTCAGTTGGCGATGGGTTACATAGCCCCGAATTTGGAGCAGCCCTTCATCGGGATTGAGCTGAACCATGACATAGTAATCCGCGATCCAGGTTGGAATATCGACCCATTCCTGGGGGACCCGTAGCTCACTGGTCTCGATGGTATCGGTGGGAATCAAGAGCAGACGCGCTGACGTTGTCTCGATGAGGGTGCCGTTTAGCCATTCCCAGAGTTGGGAGGCTTCCTGGGGATTGGGCCAAATCTGGGGCGGTTGGTTTCCCGCAGAATGGGCCTGCTCAATCCACGGTAAAAGGGTTGCCAGCGTGAGTTGATTGAGGTGAACATTCCAGCGATGTGCAGGATTGGGAAGAGCCTCACATCCAGCCCAGCTCTCGCGCTGGTCCAGCTCCGAGAGGATGAGTTGAGGCCGCTGCACATCATCGAGCTGCAACATATTGGGTCCGATCTCCTGAAAATTGCAATTGCAACCAGTCCTCCAAGAAGGCACTGATGGTATTCAATACTGCTGGGTCGAGGGATATATGCAGCTCTGAACGACTCCATTGGACTAGGGCTGTCAGGAGTGTTTGTCGCGCCTTGCTGATCTGCCGAGAAATAGTGTATTGCTTCGTGTCGAATTTTTCGGCAATCTCCTTTTGCTTGAGTTGCTCGCGATAGTACAGCGCTAAAATATCTTGGGTCGGAGCATCTAATGTTTGAAGGGCCTCGTGGAGAACTCTCGCCATCTCCTGTTGTCTACGTTGGCGGACTTGGGCTTCCTCCTGAGCCATCAAATCGAGCAGGGGGTGCTCATCGTCGGCGACCTGCTCCAGGAATTCTTCGGATTCCTCCATGTAGGCATTGAGGGAGAGGGCGATCGGGGAGCCGTAGCGGCGCAGGTGCTGGGCGCAGGTTTGGAGCCAGATTTGGATTTGTGCCGGATTGCCTTCCGGGAGGTGGGGATGCTGTTTTCGCTGATGATTATAGGCTTGGGCGATCGCCTGCCAATCCGCCTGGGTCAACTGGTAGATGTGCCGCAGTCGGTAGGACTGGGGGAAGCAGATGGCTTTAAAGTTCAGCCAAGTGATTTCCTCTGGGGTTATGGGGTGTGTGTGGTGTCCTGCGGCTTGCAACGCCTCCCGCAATCGTTTGCGAGTCACGCGTCGCAGTAATGACCAGTCCGAGCAAATCTCCACTTCACGATGCTGAGTCAATGCATCGCGAATCGCATTGGAAAAAGCACTGCTGGCATAGGTGGAGAGGGTTACGCCAAGCTCAGGTTTGAAGTTGCGTAGAACCTTGTCAAGGCGAGAAAGAGCCGCCTGGAAACAGTCCGACAGGCTAAATCGCGTTGTACTAAATTGCTTTGAGAGCTTTTGAGCACTCCAGTAGCAGGGCTCTTGCAGGTGGGCATAGAGATGACCCTGGGCGATGCCCGTGGGATGGTTTTGCCAACGCTGGTGCCAGTAGATCGTCCAAAAAATTTCCGTTGCAGGATCTCCCTGCTCTTGTTCAAGGCGAGCCTGATGGCATTTCATGCTCCGCTTTAACCGAGGATCTTCGAGCCATCGGTCGAAGCGATCATGGTCAAATTGGATGAAGGTTGAGAATTTTTCGGTAATCTTTTGGCGTGGGAACATTAGCCGCAAACCAGGCAAAGTTTAAGGGGTCGAACTAGAAACCAGTTTGCAAAATGACGCTTTGTCGATTTGGTGAACTCATTATAGATCGATGAAACGAAAGCTCCTTCGCTGGGCCGAAGCAATGTTCCCAGACTTGGGAGGAATGAGACTATCTTGAGTCAGTAGAAAAATGGCTTAAAAATAGCTCAGTGAACATATTATGGCCATTCTGGATGATGTTCGAACACTTTGAGCACTGACCCCCTGACCGGGAAAAGCCTTACCACCTGCTGCTTTGCTGGAATAACGATATAATCTGACAGCCCAAAATAAAGGGCGCTTTGATGTTGCGGGTTTTGGCTCTGCTCAACCCGCGATACGACTGTGCTGTCAGCAGGCGAGGGCTGAGCGAGGCCGAAGTCCGGTGGGCAAAATAGTGATGCCTGCCTTTTTAGCGTCCGCCACCTAATAGATAGAGCAGTGCCATGCGAACTGCGACACCGTTGCTCACCTGTTGGGGAATCAGGCTCAATTCTGGATCATCCATCAGATCCGAGTTCAGTTCCACTCCCCGATTAACAGGACCTGGATGGAGCACCTTGACGTGGGGTTTGCAGAGCTTGAGGCGATCGCGCGTGATCCCAAATCGCTGATGATATTCCCGCAGACTGGGCAATAGATGCTGCGCCATGCGTTCGTGTTGGAGCCGCAGGGTCATAACGAAATCGGCATTCTCTAGGGCCGGTTCCAGTTGCCAATGCACATAGAGTTTGCGCTCTAGCTCCAGTTCATTCTGCTGGGACGCCTGGGCATACTCCTTAAAATGTTGAGGCAAAAGCGTGGGGGGGCCTGCTAAATGGACCTCTGCCCCCGCCGCCGTCAAACTCCAGATATTCGATCGCGCCACCCGTGAATGCAGAATATCCCCAACAATGGCGATCTTCTGGCCTTGGAGCAAATCAACGCGGGGATTTTTCGGGTCGAGCAGTGAACAGATCGTGTATAGGTCAAGCAGTGCCTGGGAGGGATGTTCGTGTTGACCATCTCCGGCATTGAGAACACGCACATTGGTGCCGAGTCGTTCCATTTCATTGGCGATCGCCTGGGGGACCCCCGCCTGCTTATGGCGAATCACCATAATGTCTGTGCCCATCGCCAGGTAGGTCTTGGCCGTATCCAGAATGGTTTCGCCTTTCGACAGGGACGAAGACCCTGGGGAGAAATTGAGTGTGTCTGCAGAGAGTCGCTTGGCCGCTAGTTCAAAACTGCTGCGGGTTCTTGTGGAGGGCTCAAAAAATAGATTCGTGACCACCTGCCCCTGAAGCGTGGGCACTTTCTTGTTGCGACGGGTCAACACTTCCGAAAAGCTAGCAGCGGTCTGCAAAATCGTATCGTAGTCCTCTGGTAAAAAGTCAGCCAGGGAAATGACGTGGCGACGGGTCCAAGCGGTGGTCAACATAATAGGCGGACTCGGGGCTAACGAACGCTGGTCATCCCGAGCCTATTTTTAGAGAAACTCGCAGGTGGCCCTGCAAACCGTTTTCCAAAAATTCCTCTAGGAAACCAATTTTGCGCGGAACAGAAGGCATCAAACGTGAATCTATGACTGTAGGAGCAAGTGTGAAACAGGTTCTGTTGAGGCTAATGCAGCACTCTCACTGCCTTCTTGCCCTTGTCTCCTGACCGTTTGAGTCTTTGCAACCGCCGCCTAGTATCTCATAATGACCTCCCCAATCCGTCCGCTATTGGGCCTGCTTTTGCTGTTCTCCGTTGGGGGCTGTGCCATGGCCCGCGCCCAAAACAGCACCCAAAATGCCGCCCAAAACGTCACGCCCAATCCTTCCCAAACCTTCACTCCGCTGAATGACCCTGCTCTGTCCGACGCGCCTCAATCACGCTTCGCGACCGACAAGACATTGGCTCAAACCCTGGCTCAAGATGCTCCCATTGGCCGCCCCGATCGTCAGCTTGTTGCGGCGGATGTGACGAGTGTCAGAGTCTTTAAGCTGGATAACCAGTGCGAAGATTTTGAGGGACGTGTGCTGAAACTACCCCGAGAAACGGCCCTGAATGAAGCAGTAGGCAAGGCGATTGAGACCAGCGCCACCCTCGATTTTTCCCTGGCTGGCTATCGAGTAGAGCCCGGACCTGGATTTGACGAGGCGACCGTGGATTTTCGTGTCGCTTCCAACACTGAAGATTCCAATCCTGAAGACAGTGTCACTTCAGAAGAAACGGCCCAAATCTCACGAACACTCAAATCCCTGTCTATGTGCGAAGGGCTCTCGCTATTTGGCTCCATTCGCCAAACCCTGACCAGTAATGGTCAGTTTGGAGTCAGTCGGGTTCGCTTCACCCTGGCCGGTCAGGAGTTGCGCTAAATGAAGCAATCTTGAGTGATGGGGCCGATGGCTGTAATAAAGCGCAAAAAAGCATCCCAATCCTCGAAAAGTTAGTGACAATGAGGCCATCCCACTGATGAGCCTTCTATGGATATCAAACTTGTTTTAGCTGGACTGACCGTTGTTTTTATGGCGACAACGCTCTTCTTTGGCACCAAGAACGGTTTCTATGATTCGGACAACTACCATGGCAATGGCTCAGCCCATTAGGGGATTTGGGTGCTGAACTCAACGGGCTTCAAGCCGGATACTGACTAGAAATGCTCTAGCGGATACATCACTTCTCTGAGTAGAGAGATTAGGATAGTCTAGAAGACGCAACTCCGTTGTATTGGAGACCAACTAAGGTCTACGGTGCAGCGGAGTTGTGCTGTGAGGTTTTGATATCCCCCGTTGGACAAAGGAAGAATAAAACGATGAAACAACTCAACACTGGACTGCGGGCGATCGCAAAAATGACTGCGAAAATGGCATTGCTCGGTGCCCTCTGTCTGTTCCTGACCTCTAATCTGTTGCTGATGACAGGCGCCCCTGCGATGGCAGCCAATTCCTACAGCGATTTGCAGCAGAGCCAAATTGAAAAATTTGAAGCTCCCCTCCTGACGGCCCAGGAACGGATGTCTGAGCTGGGTGATTATGTGGTTAGCGAAGATTGGACCAATACCCGCAACTTTATCCATGGTCCCCTAGGTGAGTTGCGCCGCTACATGGCCAATATCAGTCGCAACCTCTCGCCGAAGGAACAGCGCCAGGCGCGCAAACAGGCGAAGTCACTGATGTTCCATATTGAGCAGTTGGATGGTGCAGCCCTCGATGGTAACGCGCGCGTCGCTTTCAAGGAATATCAGGGTACTGTCTCTGATTTGGATGGCTTTTTGCAGCTGATTCCCCAGTTTTAGTTCGTCCCTTGTTTGCGTCCTACGGAGCAGTCTCGATGAGCAGCGCAGAATTAGGACAGAACTAGGACCGGCAGAACTAGGATCGGCAGAACTAGGATCGGCAGAACCAGAAACTAAAGCCTTGAGGTTGTGAAGGGTTAGGACCAGAAGGGTACCTAACCCTTTTCATTGCTCATGGGGGAAAGCTAAAACAGCCAAAGTTCGAACTGCCCAAGTTCAAGCGGTTTAAGTTCAAGCGGTCGAAAGTTTAGGCTGTGGGCATTTAGACCGTCACTCAGGCTAGAACAGCTAAGACTAAAGCAAGACTTTAGAAATGAAGGGATTTTTGAAACCCATGCTAAGCTGTTTGACATTTATTGAGCATATAGGCCTACTCAACCTCCCGAAAGATATACCCTATCGCCATTCACTCTCAGTCCAAGGCGCTTGCCAGCAAGATTGTTAGAGATGGCCCTGATAGTGTTCTTCTGGGTTTGAAGGCTAATGTATCGATGTGGTGTTGAAGGACTTGTTAGAGATAGATGCTCGAACAAGTCCCGTTCGAAAAGCTTGCCTAGCAATGCTTGTTCCCTAGGCCGTGGGTGGTTAGTGGTGACCAGTCACACCTAATATTTTTTCAGTGAGGAGTGCTTAGTTGATGCTGCGGAATTCTTCGTCCGGTTCCCGTTCCCATTTAGACGCTCCGACCGTCTCCGCCGATGTCGATTACTCCCTCTTCCCCGAGACTGCACCCATCGGTATCTTTGATAGCGGTGTAGGCGGTATTACCGTATTGCGGGAGCTATACCAGCAGCTTCCCCAAGAATCGGTGCTCTATTTTGGCGATACGGCCCGATTGCCCTACGGCACGCGTTCCAAAGAAGAAATCATTGATTTTGTTCGCGACATCTTGGACTGGATGGTGCTTCAGGGTACCAAGATGGTCATTATGGCCTGCAATACCAGCTCAGCTCTGGCCTTAGAAGCCGTGCGGGATGAGTACGACTTTCCAGTGCTGGGTCTGATTTTGCCAGGGGCTCAGGCTGCTGCCCAAGCAGGCGATCGCATCGGTGTTATTTCAACACCTGCCACGGCCAAAAGCGGCGCCTATGCAGAAGCCATCCACGAAATTGATCACCAAAAGCAAGTCTGGCAAATCGGCTGTCCTGAATTCGTTCATATTGTCGAGCAGGGCCACATCCTCAAGCCAGAATCCAGCGTGGTTGCGCAGCGTTACATTGCTCCTCTGATTCAGAACGACATTGATACGTTGGTTTATGGCTGTACGCATTACCCCCATCTGGCTCCAGTACTGAAGCAGTTGCTGAGCGATACCGTTCAATTTATTGATCCAGCCGCCCATGTGGTCGCCTCAGCCACTCGTGAGCTGGATGCAATGGGATTGCGAAATTTCCGCCAGCCCATGCCGACTCGATTCTGTGTGAGCAGTAATCCTCAGCAATTCTCGGACGTATCAATGCAATGGTTGGGCTATAACCCAACTGTTGAATTGATCAATCTGGCCAACATTCTAGACCGTGAACTGGCATCGGGAACGGTTGCTTCAGATGTCATTTCCCAGGTTGAAGTTGCTGTGGATGCAGCCGCTTCTTAGCTAGGATTTAACGACCCAAAGTTTCAAAAGATCGAGGCTTCAAAGCTGTTCTGAGCATTACTCTGAACAGCTTTGAGCATCTTGACCAATTACGTGACCTTGATGAATCACGTGACCTTGAGCAATCATGTGACCCTGCGTCGCTGCTGGTATTAAGAGGTCTTCGTCGCTTGCGACCCAAACTAGTCTGCGGTTCTGGAGGCTAACAACAGAAATGCAAAATAGATACTGGCGAGGTAAACAATCGCAAGAAGCACAATGAGCAGTGGTGGAGAAGCGGAATGGAGCATGTTTTCTGGGGAGTTACGCGAATGTCTTTCCAGGCGCCCTAGAACACAACCGTCACGTTACCTCCGACACACCAATCAGAAGGAACGACAAAACAGCCCGGACCAACCTCAAATGAGTCTTGGGGGCAACGGTTCACCAGAGAATTTTTTCAGGTTACGCAGTGCTCGATTGAATCTATCAAGCCTGAAAAATATCAAGCTCTCTCATCTAGAGCGGCGCGCTGATATTAATACTTCCAGACCAATGGCCTTAGAAGTCTAATCCTGTTAGAAGTTGAAGCAGCTTTGTGCTGTGTTCTATGCCTTCGTAGATCTAATGTAACACGCATTGATGAGAGGAATTGCATTTTACGTAACACTCTGAGATGTCCGTCCAGTCTTTATTTTTGGGGATTTGTTCCCTGAAAAAAAGAGAAGATAACCAGGGACGTTTGTGGTCTGTGGGCGTGGAAATCTGTATGAATCCTTTCGTCGATACGCAGGTCTCTAGGTGTTGGATTTAGGGGCATCGTGGAGAATCCAGGGGGCGGACGTGCACGAAGTCCGGTGCTTGCCTTAGAATCAATGTAAGAAACTGTAAAATTTCGTAACGCCCGAGTAGGCTAATCCATGACCTCAGCGACCTCTTTATTCTCCCCGGTCGAGGCAGACCTAGAGCTTCTTACGGATAACCTGAAGCAGCTCATCGGGGCGCGTCATCCCATTCTCTATGCAGCAGCGGAGCATCTTTTTGGTGCTGGGGGGAAACGTCTTAGACCTGCTGTTGTTTTTTTGGTTTCTCGGGCAACGCTGGATGGTCAGGAGTTGACTCAACGCCACCAGCGTCTGGCCGAAATCACAGAAATGATTCATACAGCTAGTCTGGTCCACGATGATGTGGTTGATGAGTCGGCTCTCCGTCGTGGTGTCCCAACCGTTCATAGCAGTTTCACGAATCGGGTGGCTGTTTTAGCGGGTGATTTTTTGTTCGCTCAGTCTTCTTGGTATTTGGCGAACCTGGATAATTTACAGGTCGTCAAGCTGCTTTCCCAAGTCATTATGGATTTGGCTGAAGGTGAGATTCTCCAGGGCCTCAATCGCTTTGATGCGGATCTAACCACTGAAACTTATCTGGAGAAGACCTACTACAAAACGGCTTCGCTGATTGCCAATAGTGCTAAGGCAGCTGGGGTTTTGAGTGGGGTGTCAGATGAGGTTCAAGAGCATCTCTACCAGTACGGACGTAGTTTGGGTTTAGCCTTCCAGATCGTGGATGATATCCTCGATTTCACTGGCTCTGAGGAGGTTTTGGGCAAGCCTGCGGGATCTGACCTAAAGCAAGGGAATCTGACTGCACCCGTCCTATTTGCCATGGAAGAGCGGCCTGGTTTAGAGGCCCTTATTGAGCGAGAGTTCAGTCAGGATGGAGACTGGGAGCAGGCCTTTGCCGCTGTGCTCAGTAGCAACGGTATTGAACGAGCTCGGCAACTGGCCAAAGACCATGCCAAGATTGCCGCTGATTCCCTAGAGGCCTTACCTCCATCTAGCTCTCGTCAGGTGTTGTTGCGTCTAACAGACTATGTTTTGAGCCGAGCCTACTAAGCCCTGATAGCCGATGTCGAATTCTGACTGGTTAATCCCAGAGCAGAAGACCGTTGTTTCCCCAAGCTTGTTTCCCCAAGATAGATATCAATTTTGGGGAAACAAGCTTGGGGGAGAGAGACTTGGACTATAAATTGGCCTATCAAACAAATAACAAGCTCCCAAGGAACATGGCCTTGGGAGCTTGTTGTTTAGATGATTCAAATCTGCCCAAGATGGCGATGGACTGGCCCCGATGGCACAGGAGAATCTCCCAGTGACTAATGCTGGGGGGAATTGCGATGCTAGGGAATGAAGGCGGTCTCTGGCAAATATAAGGACCTGTACGGGCCGGTGTAGCAGAGCAGCGAACGCTTTACATCAAACAATTTAGGCAAACCCCGCCCTTAGTCTAGGGAGTACTTCTTCCTAGCAATTTCCTTTCTTGCAATCTCCTAGGCGTTCTCGCTGTGGTCCAGGACATCCTTGAGAGACTCTAATCCCTTCTTGACCCGTCTTGATACAGTAACGGAGCTAATTCCCAGGCGTTCAGCTGTTTCTCGCTGTGTCAGGTCGTGCAGGAAAACAAACTCTAAGATTTCTCGCGTGCGCTGCTCTACCTTGGAAAGGCCCTGCTGCAGGCGAATTCGATCCTCCTGAGCCAGTTGAAAACTCTTATATTTGGGGTCAGGGAGCAATTGGCCGATGGTTGAGCTTTCATCGTCGTCCAGCATCGGTGCATCGAGGCTGAGCGGGCAGCGATTGACATGGGCAAGCTTAATTTCTTGCCAGTCCTCTATGGTGATGGAAAGTGCCAGGGCAATTTCACGGTCATCTGGGATGCGGTTCTCTTTGGTTTGGGTCCGGCGAACATATCCCCGAGCTTGCTGACGAAGCTCAATCCACCGTCGGGGAATGCGGACAGAGTCACCTTTGTCCCTCAGATAATGCTGGATTTCGCCGCGGATGTAGGGAATTGCAAAGGAGCTAAAGGCGTATCCTTTGGTCATTTCGAATCGCTCGACGGCACGGATGAGACCGAGGCTCCCCACCTGGACCAGGTCATCATAGGTCTCAGTGCATTGTTGGACCCAGTGGAGGGCCTCACGACGCACGAGTCCGAAATTCATTTCTACGAGCTGATTGCGCAGTTCAGCAGTGGGAGTGTCCCGGTATTGCTGAAGGAGCTCCAGGCTTTCACGTTTGAGAAGCTTGCTGTTTGCGTTCTGCATAGCTAGTATTTTGACCCTTGAGCAGTACCGAACCGACAGTTGATCACCCGCGAGCTCAGGTGCAATGCCTGGGCAAACCTGGGTTTGGCCCTTGCGATCGCGACAACCCTACATCCGAGGCAGAACTTGCTGAGACATGTCCCACTTAGGACAGCAAGCTCGAAACTCTTTATCCAATATGGGGTTTGGTCTAAAACGATACAACGTAGTTTTCACGGAATCCGAATGAGCATTGAGAAAACTCCTTCGTCATACCGTATCTATGCCGCTCGTTCAGGTTGACGATCAGTGCGATTCGAATACAATTCTTGACTCTAGAAAAACCCTATCAGCTCCCTGGGCAAAGACCAACTCCCTTCACTGGAGTTTTATATCTAGGCGACATTGGCTGGATTTTAGCTTATGTCTCTGAATGGGACGTATTCACGGCATAATCGCGAAAACGATGTAAATCAGCCTGTAAATTACTCTCGACTAGATTTCCCAAAAATAAATTATCCATCAAAGGTCCGAGCATCCCCGGAATGCCGTAAGCCACTGTGAGCTTGACAATGCTGGATTGTTTGCGGGCGTAAAATCGAATGGCTCCTCGGTTTGGTAAACCATCAATCGACTCCCACTGAATGATCTGATTCGGAATGACCTTAAGAATTCTGGAATTCCAGCTAAAATCGAAATTCCCAGCACTCATTTTCCAGCGAGAAATCTCCGGGTCCTCACTGGATACGGACACAGATTCAATCCATCGCATCCAGAGGGGCATTTTCTCCAAGTCAGACCATAGTTCCCACACCGTATCGATGGGAGTCGGAACTTCGACCTGGACGCTGTGTTCAAGCCAGTCTGCCACTAGCCTTCGCCCATAATTTTGGGGACACGAAAGAAATCGCCTTCCCGTTCTGGAGCACAGTCTAAAATTTCTTCCCGATTGGGTGAAGATTTCAGCTGATCGATTCGGGTGATATTGCTGACGTCAATGGCTCTCGTTGTGGGAGCAACGTCCTCGGTGTTGAGTTCGCTGAGCTGCTCAAAATATTCGAGAATGCTGTTCAGCTGTCCCTCAAACTGTGTTTCTTCCTCGGGTTGCAGTTCTAGGCGAGCGAGGTGGGCAACGCGATGAACTTGCTCTTTATCAATCATGGAACGAATGTCTGGAAGGAATGGGTGAGGTGGGGCGGAAGACGCTCCCAATACTGCTGGGGAGCATGTTCTGGAAGATTATCCCAGAAACAGCCTAGAAAAATGCGTCGATGTTAGCGCGTCCAGTGGTTTTGAGCCAGTTTTGAGCTTCGATATAATTGTTGGGGGCGAGGCGCAGAGCCTTGACCCAATATTCTGCGGCACGATCGAATAGCTTGTCGGCTTCTTCGCCACTGCCTGCTTCTTTGGCTCGTTCTCCCTGGAAATGATAGATGACAGCAATATTATTGAAGGCCTGGGGGAGCTTGGGATTGAGCTCAACTGCCTCAATGTAGTTTTCGATGGCTCGCTCGTGGTCACCATTGCTGGTGTGAACGAGGGCAACGTTGTAGAGGATGTAGCTGCGATCGTAGGGGTCTTCTTCTAGGCGTAGGGCTTCTTCGTAGTTGTCGAGCGCCTCAGCGTATTCGCCGTCCGCTTGGGCGGACATGCCGTCGCGGTAGTAGGCAAAGGCTTCTTTCGCTTTCTTGCTGGTTGGCAGCACCTTCAGGATCATGTCGGCCATGACGGTGAAGGACTTGTCGATGAAGTTATCGTTCCGCTGGCTTCTTGGCATGAGTTGACCCGGTTATTTCTTAAACGGCCTATAAAAACGAGTTGATAAAAAACGTACCGTCGTCTTTCAGCAGACGTCATCTTAATCTGTACCTATCTTAACCTTCCGACTGACGGGAGCAGATGTGGGATGGATGGGAATGGGTGGGATTTAAGGCAAGGTTTGCGTGGAATGACTTTCCGCTGGCTCACGAGGATGATGTTGGGTCTGGTGCTGGGGCTCTTGTTGACTCTGGTTTCCTGTGGAGGCCGATCGTCTGACCTCGGGGCTGGGGTCGGGGCTGGGGCTAATGTTTCGTCGCCGAAGGGGCTGGATGCTGAGCGGGGAACAGCACCTGTGTTTGCCGATGCTGCTGTTGCGGATCCAGCTTTAATGTCTCAGGCACAGAGGGAGGTGGGTTCAAGTACCATGACTGCTCCGAGAGTGGATAGCGATCGCCTTCTTGAATCTTTACAACGTCTCCAAGCCCTACAAGCCGCGAGGTTCACAGCCGCCCAATTAGCAGCGACGCGGGATTTTCTGACGGGATCGCTGCTGTCCCTGGGCTGGCAAGTTGAATCCCATGGGTTCTCCACCGGTACCAATCTGATTGCCACATGGCCCGATGGAGCCTCTGATGAGCGCCGGGAATCTGGCAAAAAGCTTTTAATTGGTGCCCATTACGACACCGTGGCTGGCTCCCCCGGAGCAGATGACAACGGTACGGGGGTCGCAGCGTTGTTGGAGATTGCGCGGCTATACGGTGCGACTGAATCTGCCCAGGATTTGATGTTGGTGTTCTTTGATCAGGAAGAGCAAGGCTTGGCGGGGAGTTTGGCCTTGGCCACACCCCTGCGGGTGGCGGGTCTGCGGGGCGCTGTCATTTTGGAAATGTTGGGGGCGACCTGTGATGAAGCGGGCTGTCAGCAGTATCCACCGGGGATTGATCCGCAGGTGTTGAGGGATTCATCGGGCCAGCCGTTGGGAGGCGATGGGGGCGATCGCGGTGACTTTATTGCAGTGATTGGAGATGCCGAACATCCCGAGTTACTGGAGGCCTTTGACCGATCTGGCGAATCGCAGCCCGTGGGAGAAGAAGGCTCTGACATGGCATCATCGCTGCCTCCGCTACTGACGTTACCGATCCCGTTCAAGGGACTCCTGACGCCGGATGTGATGCGCAGTGACCACGCGCCGTTTTGGCTTCAGGGCTTGGGAGCTGTGATGGTGACCGATACGGCGAATCTGCGAAATCCCCACTATCACCGGGCTAGCGATCGCCTCGATACCCTCAACCCAGAGTTTTTTCAGGGAGTCGTACAGCGGGTGGTGAATGCGATCGCCGAATTGACAAATTGATAAGGGACGAATTGTCAAGGGATGAACTGGGACTCGCCCACGAACTCGCCCACAAAATTGCCCTGAAGAATCGCTCTGAAGAAATTGCCCTGAAGAATCGCCCTTGAAAGCGCCAGATCTGCGGAACTCACTTAACTCCAATCCTCTTTCTCGCTCCCCCCCCCGCGATACACCTGCCCTTCCGCATGGATCGCCCGTGTCTTTTCAAACAGTGCGTCTTCCGTCAGATTCCATTTCTTGAGCGCCTTTTCAATATCAACCTTGATATCCTTGGCGCCGGGAAAGCCGTTGTAGCGAATGCGCAAACGGGCCAGCTCAACCAGATGGAAGTCGGTTTGTTCTCCCTGCATGATCTGGTTCAACGTCATCCGATCCTTGTGCCACAGGGGGTGAGCCTGATTGTCTTCGCTTGGTGCATTTGCGCCCATGGTGGTGAATCCCGTGTCTTCGATTTCGTAATTTTGCAATTCTGTAACTTGACGGTCTGTCTGCTAGCTATATCTCGGAGCTATGCACGAGAATAGTAGGGCTCAGGAGTGTCTGGCTTGCGTCACACCCCTATCTTGGTGTTCCTGTTCATTGGTTCCTGTTCCCTCCTCATTGTCTGCGGCAGTCGTTTGTCAGCAGTTATGGGTCTGTGGCAGTGATGGATGACAACACAGCTCGCTTTATCTCTCGTTTTATCTTAGGTCCCTCGCTATGTCGTTGACGTCTCCGGTCAATTCGGACGGTTCTCGGGTGGGACAGTCCGGTTCGGGGCTTTCTCACTCGGACCATGCACCTGTTACTTCACCTCAGGGCGCGACTTCACCCCAGGGAGCGACGGGAACAGCGACGCTGGCCCTGGAAGTTTCTGGAATGAAATGCGCCGGGTGTGTGAGTGCTGTTGAAAAACGGTTGCTGAATCAGCCCGGTGTCGAGTCGGCCACGGTTAATTTAGTGACGACGGTGGCAACGGTGGCCTACCGTCCCGAAGAAACCGATGCGGAGATTTTGGCTGTGCAGCTGACCCAAGGGGGCTTTCCGGCGCAGCAGCGTGAGGGTCGGCGTTCCAGCGGCGAAGCTTTAAAACCGTCTCCTTTACGTCAGCGCTGGGCACAGTTGGTTCTGTCCGCGTTCCTGATTTTTTGTTCGAGTTTGGGGCATCTCGCCCCATTGCTCCGTCTGGAGATTCCACTGCTGGATAATATTTGGCTTCACTGGGGGCTCGCAACGGTCACGCTGGTGTTGTGCCGCGATATTTTGCGCAATGGTGCCCAGGGATTGCGCCACGGCACCCCCAATATGAATACGTTGGTGGGATTGGGGGCCATGAGTGCCTACGGTGCCAGTTTGGTGGCGTTGCTGTTTCCCCAGTTGAGTTGGGAGTGCTTCTTTGATGAGCCGGTGATGCTGCTGGGCTTCATTTTGTTGGGGCGGACATTGGAAGGGCAGGCACGGCATCGGGCCAGTCAGGCCCTGCGATCGCTCTTGGCCCTTCAGCCGGATCAGGCTCAAGTTCTGGTGGATACTCCGTCCAGGTCTTCAGATGACGCGGCATCGCTCCTCAATGCTGCGGTTCTCGACATTCCTGCCGAGCGTCTACGGGTTGGCGAGCGTCTACGGGTGTTGCCCGGGGAAAGTATTCCGGGCGATGGCACGGTTTTAGTGGGCCAAAGCACGGTGGATGAGGCAATGTTGACCGGGGAATTTGAGCCGGTGCTGAAGCAGCCGGGGGCAACGGTGAGTGCAGGGAGTCTCAATCTTTCAGGACCCTTGGCCATCGAAGTGACTCAGGCGGCGGCGGGCACAACCCTGGCACGCATGATTGATTTGGTGGAAACGGCCCAGGCTCGCAAAGCCCCCATCCAAACCTTGGTGGATCAGGTCGCGGGATACTTCACCTACGGTGTGATGGCGATCGCGGCAGCAACGTTTCTGTTTTGGTATCTCGCCGGAACGCACCTCTGGCCAGAGGTCCTAAGCCAGTCGGGCATGATGATGGGAATGCATCATGGCATGACTCATTCGATGATTGGATCTGTACATTCCAATATTGGCAGCTTGGGTGAGGGGAGGGTTGCTGTTCCTACTGCTACGACGCCGCTGCTATTGAGCTTGAAGTTAGCGATCGCCGTGCTCGTTGTGGCCTGTCCCTGCTCCCTGGGGCTGGCAACTCCGACCGCAATGCTGGTGGGCTCTGGCCTCGGGGCGGAGCGGGGCCTGCTGATTCGAGGGGGCGATGTGCTGGAGCAGGTGCATCGCGTTGACACGATTGTTTTGGACAAGACTGGGACGCTCACCACCGGTCATCCCCAAGTCCGTGATGTGATTCTTCTGGCACCCTCTGAGCGACTGCCGGACCAGGCTGCGCTGGTTCGGCTCGCCGCCAGTCTTGAAGCCGGGACGCGTCATCCCCTGGCAGAGTCAATTCTGCGGCTCGTACCTGAGGCTGAACGATGGCCTGTGTCGGAGAGTGTTACACAACCGGGCTTCGGGGTGAGGGGGATTGTCGCAGGTACTCCGGCTTATCTGGGCAATCGTGCCTGGATTGAACAGCAGGGGATTGCGCTGGAGTCGGCTTTGAAAGGCACCCCAGAAGATGCTTGCCCGGACGCATTGGCTGCGGATGGAAAAACAGTGGTGTATGTCGCTTGGGGGAAGGCATTGGTCGGGATGTTGGCGCTCAGCGATACCCTGCGGCAGGATGCCGTTGCGACCGTGGCGGCATTGCGCGATCGCGGATTGGCCGTTCACGTGTTGACGGGGGATCGACGTGCTGCGGCCGAAACAGTTGTCCAACGCCTTGAGCTGTCGCCGGACTGTCTTTTCGCGGAAGTTCGGCCCGAAGGCAAAGCGGCAACCGTGGCTCAGCTCCAGGCTGAAGGGCGTTGTGTCGCGATGGTCGGAGACGGCATCAATGATGCGCCTGCCCTAGCTCAGGCGGATGTGGGCATTGCCTTGAGATCCGGCACGGAAGTCGCCATTGAGACAGCCCAGGTGGTGCTCATGGGCGATCGCCTCTCGGATGTTCTGGCCGCCATCGACCTCAGTGAAGCCACCCTCAGAAAAATTCGCCAGAACCTAGCCTGGGCCTTTGCCTATAACGTGTTAGCGATTCCCTTGGCGGCGGGGCTGCTGTTGCCCTGGTCTGGGTTTGCCTTTAGCCCTGCCCTTGCCGGTGCCTTGATGGCCTTCAGCTCGGTTATTGTTGTGACGAACTCGTTACTTCTGCGCTGGTCTGGGAGGTGGGCTGCCCCCCACGCCGACCCCGTCTAATCCTTGCTACACTATGTGAAGTCTATGGGAACGCTATAGATAGCATTCGAACTAGCCAGACCTTTAGTTTAATTCTCGGAATAATGCGATGCCAGTAGAGCCGCACTATGGACACCTTCTAATCATTGAAGATGACAAAGGTCGTCGAGAATTTGTCCTCGATCGCTCGATGTACACCATTGGTCGTGACCCCCAGTGTGATGTGCGCCTCATCTCGCAGTTTGTCTCCCGTCGCCACGCCACCATTGTTCAGTTACCCAACGAAAATGGTGAATGCTACTACCGCATCATTGACGGCAACTTGAAGGGCAAGCCCAGCGCCAATGGAATTTTGGTCAACGGAGATAAAGCCCAGGCTCACAATCTCAGAAATGAGGACGAAATCGTCTTTGGCCCTCGGGTGCGAGCGATCTATTACTGTTTGCAGCGGGATGCGATCGCGACCATTCCCCCGGATGAATTTGATATCACCCTTATCAGTCCCAACATGGTGGATGAGTCGAGCCCTCAGTAGCTTGCTCGAACCACCGCTTTCTTGAACAGCTCTTGCTCGAACAGCTGCTTGCTCGAATCGTCGCTAGGTTTGAAGACGATGGAAAATGAGATGAACCCTAGCTTGGACTCATCTCATGGCTCCCATGGAAATGCCGAAATCCAGGGTTAATTTCCGCGTTGCCTCAATCCAGCATGGCCAAAATTTTCCAATGGCCGCTTTCTTCCATCGCGCCTCGGACCGTATCGCGCATGCGGCTACAGTGATTATCGTTGTGAATCGGAAGCTCCTCGTTCTTGACCACAACTTCAATACTGATACTGGTTTCCGTGGCTCCGGTTTTATCCAGCAATCCCTCGACGGTTACTAGCTTGGCAAAGGGAGTGCCATTGGGGGTCTCGCGGGCCATGACATAATCGCCCGTGTCATGAATGATGTCTAAATGACAAGACTCAAAGATTTTGAGCAAGGATTGATGGAGGTCATCGGTCGGCGTGGCGGTGGCGTGGAGTGGGTAGCGAGCCATGAAAGAATACCTATTGCTCTTCTACAGTGAAATCTTACAAAAAAGACGATGGATCGATCCGGGCAAAAAAGTATGACGGGAAAATTTATCGTTTTTGAAGGGGCAGATGGCTGTGGCAAGACCACGCAGCTCCGTCGGTTCTATGACTGGCTTCAAGCCAAAACGTTCCCACTTAACGGAAACCCTTGGCCAGAACCCTCGCAAATCTGGCTAACGAAGGAGCCAGGAGCAACGTCTCTAGGAAAGACGCTGCGTCAAATTTTACTGACACCTACGGATACTGACGATGGGGTGTTGCCCACCACCGAACTGCTGCTATATGCCGCAGATCGCGCTCAGCATGTTCAGCAGGTGTTGAAGCCTAAACTCCTTCAGGGACACTGGATTGTGTGCGATCGCCATGTGGATTCTACCGTGGCTTACCAAGGTTTTGGTCGAGGCTTAGACCGGGCCTTGATAGAGAATCTTAACAGTATTGCTACGGCGGGGTTAGTTAGCAATCTAACGCTGTGGTTGGATCTGCCCCTGGAACTTAGCCAAGCCCGTCGAGCCCATCGAGGTGAGGCCGATCGCATGGAGCAATTGGACATTGCATTCCATCGTCGCGTTTACGAGGGATTTGCATCGTTGGCAGCACAGTACCCCGAACGAATTGTACGAGTGGATGCCAATGGCAGTGAAAATGAGGTTGCTGAGCGAATCCAGACCATTGTGATTGAGCGCTTCTTCTCTGAGTAGTGCCCCTCTGAGTAGTGCCCGACCCCAAGACCATCGTTAACTATGGATGCTCTCCAACTATGGATGCTCCCCCAGAATTTTCACCCCTCATTGGACAAGACAAAGCCGTCTTACTGCTGACCCAGGCCGTCAAAAAACAGCGTGTTGCCCCGGCCTATAGCTTTCTAGGACCTGTGGGGGTTGGCCGAAGCTTGGCTGCCCGTTGTTTCGCCAAATATCTATTCTCGGCGACTGGAGAGGAAAAAAGCCAGCAGGCAGACGCGTCTGAACTGCACCGGCGTCTTAGTCATCGGATTGATCAAGGGAATCACCCGGATTTGCTGTGGGTTTCACCGACCTATCTGCATCAGGGAAAGCGATTTACGGTGGCTGAGGCAGAGGAGGCTGGTCTGAAACGCAAAACGCCACCTCAGGTTCGCCTAGAGCAGATTCGTGAAGTGGCTCGCTTTGTCGCGAGGCCCGCGTTAGAAGCACCTCGCAGTCTCGTGATTATTGACCAAGCAGAGACTATGGCTGAGGCGGCTGCCAATGCCCTGTTGAAAACGCTGGAAGAACCTGGTAACGCGACTCTTATTTTGACGGCGCCGAGTCCAGATTCAATCCTGCCAACGCTTGTCTCTCGATGTCAGCGAATTCCGTTTGTGCCACTGCAGTCGGACGATTTCGATCTTGTGCTGCGATCGCATCACCAGGAAGAGATTCTGCAAAACCCAGCCCTTGTCGCCATGGCCCAGGGAAGCCCAGGGGCTGCCATCCATCTTTGGCAGACGCTGCAAGAAATTCCAGAAGATATTCTGAGTCTGGCACAATCCCTGCCCAAAACGCCCAAACAAGCCCTGGCAATGGCTGGACAAATCACCAAAGGGCTTAGCTCAGAGCAGCAAATCTGGCTCATCAGTTATCTGCAGCGACAACTCTGGCAGCCAACGCTGCCCCAGACCACTCAAGCGGTTCAACAGCTTGAGCTAGCGAAGAAACGGCTATTGCAATACGTCCAGCCGCTATTGACTTGGGAGGTTTTGCTGCTCCAGTTGGCTGGCTTGATTCCGTTCACGCCCGAGGCCTAGGTGCCCAAACGCTTTGCTGGGCGCATTTACACTACGAGACCCTACGAGCTGACGCTAGCTTCTTCAGTATCCTCGGCGTTAACACGCTCTTCAGAGGGGAGTTCTAGGCAGTAGCCTGCACCGTACACCGTTTTGATGTACTTGGGATGACGAGGATCAGGTTCAAGTTTCGTACGCAGGTGGCGCACATGAACGCGGATTGTCTCAATGTCGTCGTTGGGGTCATATCCCCAAACTTCCTTGAGAATTTCTTGGGGAGAAACCGTTTGACCGTGGCGCTGAAGCAGGCAGTGGAGCAGATCAAACTCAAGGTGGGTCAGCTTGACGGTCTTGTCGAACCAAATGGCTTCAAACCGTTCGGGAATCAGCGTCAGCGGACCATAGTTGAGAATTTCGCTATGCTTTGCGGCCTGGGGAATGCGATCGGTGCGGCGCAGCAGCGCGCGAACCCGAGCCAACATTTCTTCTAGTTCGAAAGGCTTCGTGAGATAGTCATCGGCCCCTGCGTTAAATCCTTCGACCTTGTCCTGAGTTTGGCTCAGCGCCGTTAGCATCAGGATCGGGACATCCGAAGTGCGTTTATCACGACGAAGACGCTGACAGACCGTGAAGCCATCAACGCGGGGGAGCATTAGATCCAGCACAATCAGGTCAGGGACTAGCTGCACCGCTAGAGCCTGGCCCTTAAGACCATCGTCGGTTTTGCTGACGTCATAACCCGCCATCTCCAGATTTAAAGTTAGGAGTTCCGCAATATTAGGATCGTCATCAATGACTAGAATACGAGGCTTCATAGAACTCCCGAATGAAGGAAATGGGCGAGCTTCTCGAAAATGGCCAGGGAATGTTGGCGACAAAAACATTCATCCCTAGCTTCGTATCTGAATCGTTGCTGTCGACCGCTTACTTGACTATTGATTATAACCTTTTGTTGAGTTATGGGCTGAAACATAACGTAGGCTTCATTCCTTTTCAGGAATTTTGTTGTGCGGGACTGTTGTTGGAAGCAGCGTCCCTGATCGGAAAATAATACAAAAGCGGCTCAGAATGAGAACCGTCTCCATCGCCGATCCGCTGCGGAGTTCATACTGCCTCGCTCAGCAGCCATGGCAGCCACAGAACCAACAATGATTCAGAACTCTAGAATGAGCCAGGCATCTGAGTGGCAACAAGAACAATACCCGAGAAAGATGGAATGATTACCATGCTTCCTAAGCGGCTCAAATATTTTTTGAAACTCCCCAGGTAGGATTCGAACCTACGACCAATCGATTAACAGTCGACCGCTCTACCACTGAGCTACTGAGGATTAGTGGCTGCTTAAGCCTTATCTAAGATAAGAGCAATCGCTGCATTCGGCAAGACCTTTGAGGTAAAAACTTTTTTTGGGCTCCCTACATCACGCCCATATCATTGTTCTAGCGTCTATCCAGGGTATTGGGTTAGGAGCCACGATTGAGCAAATCTTCTCGCATGCGAGCGAGTTTGGACTGTACCGAGGCATCGAGGCTACTGGACAAAAACCGTTTTTTTGACTGCTTGTCTCGCCTGCGGTGCTTCTTGGCTTGGTTGCCAGAGGCCTGGGCTGCCTGGATAAGGGCTGGAGCTGACATCCATTCTGCGCCATAGCCTACTGCTGTCATCCACTGGGCTCGGTCGGAGGTCGCGACGATCATTCGCTTTTCAAACCGCCGGATATCTTCTCGAAAAAATAGAGCGCAGGACCGTTCGATATAACTATCTGCCGTTTGGTTGAAGTGGGTGTAAGCCACTGCCAGATGTTGAGTGACGGGGGTTCGACTGCCGGGACGCTCTTGGTAATGGGCGTCAAAGACAATGTCCGTTTCGTAGTTTTGGTAAGCGCTGTAATTGGTTAGCAGCTCGATGAGTGCGCGCCTTGCTTCTTCTAATCCTTCGTTGTCCCGCAGATCTTGAAATTTAGGATGAGCACCAATGATGTTATATCCATCAACGAGCATCACCGCGGGTTTGGAAGGAGCAATCATGGCATGGAGAGGGACGCTGAAAGATTAAGAGCAGTCTAGCGTTATCCCGCCTGTCCGGCATGGGGGATCCGGCATAGGCTTACCCGGTATGGGTCTTTCCACCATGGGGATGAGCCATGAGTCGAGTTTGCAACGGACCAGGGTCTCCTTGGGCAATCATGCGTCCTTTCTCTAAAAGGAAGGCGCCGTCACAATAATCCAATTCATTAAAACGGTGGGTCACCCAGAGGGCCGTCAGACCTCGCTCCTTGACCACTTGTTGAACCCGCTGAACCAGTTCTTGCTGGCTGTCTGGATCGAGCAGTGCGGTGGGTTCATCTAACAGCAAAACTTCGCAGTGGCGGGCGATCGCTCCGGCAATGGCAACTCGCTGCTTCTGCCCGCCGCTTAGGGCATAGATGGGGCGGCGCTTGAGGTGTTGGAGGTTAACGGCATCTAACGCCTCGTCCACGCGTGCCTGTACCTGGGAGGGATTGAGGGCTTCTTCGACCAAGCCAAAGGCCACATCGGCCCCCACGGTTGGCATGACCAACTGATGATCGGGGTTTTGAAACACAAATCCCACAGGCTTTGAAGCATGGACCTCGCCAGAATGCCCCTGGAGCAACCCGGCAATGAGCCGAAGCAGGGTGGATTTACCACAGCCGTTGGTACCCAATAACATCCAAAACTCCCCCCGAGGCACTGACAGGGTGCAGTCATCCAAGACTGTTTGACCATTCTTCCAACGGAATGAGAGGTCCTTTACCTGAATGCCGAAGTCAGTCATATCGAGGGGAAAGTGAGAGGGAAGGGAAGGCTAAACCATGGCTCTGGGCCAAGGGCTCCCAATATCGACAGGTCCTTAATGCTGGAGCGGTCGATATCGACCAATAGGGTTGATATCGACGGTCTCTTATCGCCTTTGAAGGCTAAGCGCCAAAGGCAAAGCCAGGTCGTTTGCCACCGGCGCTGGCACCGGACTTTTCATAGGTTTGCACCGCTGCAATCTCGCTGGTCAGCAAAGCGAGTTTCTTTTCGGGTTGATGCTCACAGGTGAGCTCCAAAATGCTGGGAGAACCGGCATTGATCGCAGCCAGAACCTGTTGATAGACGGCCTGGGCGTCTGCTTCTTCCTTGCGCTGCACCGACATGGGCATCGGAGTGAACTTGAGAGAAATTTCGATAATGTGCATGGGCTCGTATTTTTGGGCTCGTGATGTTTTGGCTCCCAACCGATGAGCATAGCAATTCTCGGAGAATAATGTGACGAATATCCGCCTAGAGTCCTACGGTATGTTCCTGCTTGCCTCCTTGAGCGGTTCATTCGGTCCATGGACTTTTGGCTCATGGACTTTCGGCTCATGGACTTTTGGCCCCTGGAAATGTGGAGGGGGCGATCGCCGCTTTTATTTCGCCAGAAGGATTTGTGGAGAGAGGTCACAAAATGAGAGCACCCGCTCATTTCTCTGATTTGCTCCTGCAATTCCGTGACAATTTTGTGGAATCTTGCTTGGAATGGATGAGGCACATAGATTTGAAAGCCTTAACACTCTGTTAAGAGCCTTTAATAATTCGCGAAAAGTCACTATAATCAGAATGGAAAGGTAAAGAATCGTAAAATCATTCTCATCTCCCTGTTCAAAGATGCATTGCCTTAGCGCAGTCGCTTCTCTGAGCATCGGAGACACCACTTCTGCCTTCATAACTTTTTTGTTGTCTCAATTCACTTTACGGAGAGCTCCGCAATGACTATTGCAATGGGGCGCGTGGGCGAGCAGCGAGGCATCTTCGATGCTATCGATGACTGGCTCAAACGCGACCGCTTCGTCTTCGTGGGCTGGTCTGGACTGCTGCTATTCCCCTGTGCCTACATGGCGCTGGGCGGCTGGCTAACCGGCACC
>CALIJJ010000287.1 GCA_938017515.1 uncultured Pseudanabaenaceae cyanobacterium | reverse complement strand
GCGCTTCTGTCGAAGCGATCGCAAGACTAAAAAAATACCTGGACTGGCAGATTGAGCAGGTCAATGATGGGTCTGATGAAGAGACTTTAGCCAAAACCTGCCCCTAGCGCAGGGCAAACGCAATTCCGCCGAAAAGTGCTGCTTGGCGGAATTTTGTGCTGCCGAGAATTTGTGCTACCGAGTCACAGGAACTTGCCATTCTTTGGCTTGTACTACACAATAATACAAAGATAGTAGAAGTCATCTGGATTCAAGATCGTCGATGAGTCACAAGTCCGTTCCCTTTGCCACTGACAAACCGGTCCTCTCCTGGGCGAATCATGACCTCGCTCCCCAGGAAGTGAAGATGGCGCAGAATGTTGCTTCGCTGCCCTTTGTGTTCAAGCATGTGTCGCTGATGCCGGATGTACATTTGGGCAAAGGGGCTTTGGTGGGCTCAGTTGTGGCAACAAAGGATGCGATTGTGCCTGCGGCGGTGGGCGTCGATATTGGCTGTGGCATGTGTGCGATCAAAATGCCGTTCCAGGCAAAGCAGTTGGATGGCAAACTGAAGAAAATTCGCAAAGATATCGAAGCGGCGATTCCGACGGGCTTTGATGAGAATAAGAGCGTTGAGACGTCGGTGCAGAATTGGCCGGGTTGGAAGGGTTTTAAGGATTTGCACAAGGGCGTGCAGGATCGCGATCGCAAGGCCCAGCGTCAGCTCGGCTCCCTCGGCGGCGGCAACCACTTCATCGAAGTCTGTGTCGATACGGAAGACCAAGTGTGGCTGATGCTGCATTCTGGCTCACGCAACATCGGCAATAAACTGGCTCAGTGCCACATCGGTACCGCCAAGAATCTGGCGAAGTTGGCTGAAGAGAAGTTGCCAGACCCAGACCTGTCCTACTTTGTGAAGGGGACGTCGGAGTTTGAAAGTTATTGGAACGACCTGCAATGGGCCCAGGCCTACGCGATGTTCAATCGCGAGGTAATGATGGCGCGGTTCAAGCGAATCATCGAAAAGCACTTAGCGGGCGGCAAGAGTACAAAGCCGCTGCTCTCGGTCAATTGCCATCACAACTATGCGGAGAAAGAGACCCATTACGGTGAGGAGGTCTACGTGACGCGCAAGGGAGCCGTGCGGGCTCAGACTGATGACTACGGCATTATCCCAGGGTCCATGGGGGCGAAGTCTTACATCGTGAAGGGCAAGGGCAACCACGCAAGCTTCTGTTCCTGTAGCCATGGGGCGGGGCGGTTGATGTCGCGATCGAAGGCAAAGCGGGTCTATTCGCTGGATGATTTGATCCAGCAGACGGAGGGCATTGAGTGCCGCAAGGACAAGGGTGTGCTGGATGAGATTCCGGCGGCTTACAAGCCCATTGAGCAAGTCATGGCCAATCAGGATGATCTGGTGGAAGTGGTGGCGACGCTGCGGCAGGTGGTTTGTGTGAAGGGTTAAAGCAGGGGTTAGCGATCGCCCCCAAAGAAAGCCGAATAGACAAAGGCAAACGCCGTCGAAGTGGGCAATGTTGTCCCGTCCATCTCCTCAACCACCACCGTTTCTAAGGCTTTGTCCCAGCGGGCGCGAACCTGGCGATCGCCCAATTTCACCACTCGCTCACCCTCTTGCTTCAGCTCAGCGTGGACAAACTGCTGACTCGGCCCGGAAAAACGATTCGTCGGTGTGCCCGCATCTTCATCCCAGGCATAGGTAACGATTTCCTTGGGATGATTTTTCAATGCCTTTTGATTGGGCACCGGGAAGATAATCTTGGCATCGGTGTAGTACGTGCCATAGGGATAACCCTGGTACTCTCGTTCATGGCCCGTATCGGTGGAGAGAATCTTGCTGTTGGGATGCTTCTGCAACCAAGCACCTAGGGTTGTCTTCGTCGTGGGGATGCGATCGACCATCTGGTTCACCGCTGGACCCACCACGCCGATGCCCCAGGGCTGGGCGTAGAGCGTATCGTCAGCGCGATCGTACATGACCAGGCAACTGCGAAAGAGCTTGCCCGAGACGCCAAAGCTACTGTCACCTCGGTCAAAGGCGACAATCGTGTCGCAGAGAGGACAATAGGTGACGCTGATGTTTTGGCCGCCGACGCGATCGTTGACGATTTCGTGCCAGTTCATAATCCCAAAGGGATAGGCCACGGCCTCACCGTTGATCTCTACGCCGATTACGGTCTCGCTGGGGTCGTAGGGGGAGGTCGCGGCGGTGTCGAATTTGGGATTGTCAATGCTGGGAATACCGTCCTTGGGGGGACCACCGTTGAGGATTTCTTCGAGGCTGACCCGTGCCGTTGCTTCAACGTCGATGCCCTTGCGGCGGAGGTCGTTGAGTTCCTTATTTTGGTCGCTGAAGTGTTGGGTGAGGGAGAAGTAGCGTAGCTTGAAGTTGTCCCAGCCGCCAGCTTGAACAATAGCAGCCGTGGAGGTGAGGGCGATCACGCATCCGGAGCCCAGTAGCAAGCGGTGCAAGCGTTTCATCACAACAAACCTCTTTTCGACAAACCAACATCGCAGCGTAAACTCAGCATCGATGGTCAAGCTGAGAGATGACTGAGTGTTGCCTAAGAATTTGTTGGAGGCGATCGCTAAGCATGATGATTTGGCACAAACGTGATGATTGTATTGCGCTTATCACTGCCTAGGATTTGCAATCCCAGGCAGTGATAATAGTTCCAATAGTTGGCTATGACTCAATCAGATTCCTAAACAAATACATCCTGTGTGATGGTTTCGGCAGCCACGTTACTCAAGGTGAGTTGAGTACCAAATACACTATCTCGAATTAGAGTGTCACTACCAACTTGAGAAATATCCAACTGCGAGATCGAACCAAGGCTTACAAGTTGGATACGATCTTGGGCAGAGAAATCTGTAACGATAGAGGAGCCACCACTAAAGTCGAGGGAGAAGAAATCAACCCCTTCACCCCCCGTTAGGGTGTTATTTCCAGCCCCACCGAAAAGGCGATCGCTGCCTGCACCACCATTGAGGATGTCATCTCCCAGACCTCCATTCAACAGGTCGTTGCCTGTTCCTCCCAGGAGTTCATCGTTGCCAGCCTCAGCAATGATCCTATCGTTGCCAGCCCCACCAAAGATAATATCGTCTCCACCTGATGTAATGGCTGAGTCATTACCATCGCCCAGCTCAATGAAATCTGCGCCGAAACCGGAACGAACACCGTCATTACCAGCGCCAGCATCAATGCGATCGCCACCGCCAGCATCGACGAATGGATCAGTTGTAATGGTGTCATCTCCACCCAGGGTTCGGATGACATCATTGCCACCTCCACCTCGGACCAAGTCATCCCCTTCAGAGCCGATCAATGTATTGTTCCCGGAGTCACCATTCACCTCATTTCTTTCTGGAGGAGGATTCACAGCGGGGTCAAATTGAGTTCCAACCAAGGTTTGGAATGTTTGGTTTGCTCTGGGACGAGACGTGGTCTCGACTGGATCCGCATTCTGTTCTATGACTGAATCCTGTTCGAGCTGTTGCTGTTGCTGCCGTTGTTGACGGCGAGCCTCATTGGCCTCTCTACGGGCACGGCGACGGGCTTCTCTGCGAGCATTGCGGTTTCTCATGAAAATCTACACTCCTAAGTATGAATGAATGGGCTTGGCGTCTTGAAAGTAGAGACTTGAAACTTGGTCTCCATAAATTTTGATTTTTCAAACGTTTTTAGAGATTCTAAAAATCCGTTTTTAGAGATTTCAAAAATCACGGTCTCCAAGGCCAATCCTTTGAAACAAACAGCGTCAAAAACAAGTTTTTCTTTTGCTGTCTGAATCCAGAATAGGTAATTTCATTAGGCTCGTCATGGGCCTACAGCCCCAAATTAATGCCTAGGACTATAGACCCAAAAGTAATTAAGTGTAAGTGAGAAGAGTAAGATACCAATCTTTCTCTTACTTGCAAAAGTAAATATAGAGGAATTCTCCTCTTATTTTAACTAGAGTCTCATAATTCTCTCAGGATTATTTCAGCTTATTAGACCTCTTGTATCACTCTGCTGGCCCTCTCTCTAAATCCCTCTCCCAAGCGTGGGAGAGGGACTTTCAAGCCCCCCTTCCCCCAGAATTAGGGGTAAGGAATGGGGGCGGCTTTCGGTTTCGTGCAAGAAGTCTATTGAATATGGAAATTTAAAGGTAAGAAGCTGATAGTTAAAGAAGCCAAGACAAGTTAAAAGGCGTAACCCGAAAAAATGGTGGCTAACAGTCCAGCACAGCACTAATCCAAAACCGCGTCTCGATTCAGCGCCACCAACTGCCGAAACGCATCATTATCCAACTCCGACAGCCAGGACTCATCACTGCCCACCACGCTCCCCGCCAGTTTCTTCTTATCCTCAATCATCTTGTCGATCTTCTCCTCCAGTGTCCCCGTCGCCACAAACTTATGGACAAACACATTCCTCTTCTGACCAATGCGAAAGGCCCGGTCTGTGGCCTGGTCCTCCACTGCCGGGTTCCACCAGCGATCGAAATGGAAGACATGGTTCGCCTTCGTTAGCGTAATGCCAACCCCACCTGCCTTGAGCGACAAGATGAACACCGACGGTTCCGTCTCTGGGTCTTGGAACTCGCTAATCATCTGTTCCCGTCGTTGGCGACTGACGCCCCCGTGGATGTAATAGGTGTTGTAGTGGCATTCCTGTTTGAAAATCTGTTCCAGGGCTTCGCCAATTTCTCGGAATTGGGTGAAGATCAGCAGGCTTTCGCCTTCTTGCATAACTTCCTCGGTCATTTCCAGGAGACGCTCTAGCTTGTGCGATCGCGCCACGGAGAACTCACTACCATCATGCAAAAACTGGGCGGGGTGATTACAAATCTGCTTCAGCTTTGTCAATGCCCCCAAAATTACTCCTTTGCGCTTAATCCCTTCAGTGGCCTCCAATTTCCCTTCAACATCTTTGATCACCGCCTCGTAGAGTGACGCCTGCTCCTGTGTCAGATGACAATACGACTTTTGCTCTACTTTCTCGGGTAAGTCCTTGATGATATTGGCATCCGTCTTGACCCGCCTGAGGATAAAGGGTTCCACCAAGCGCTTCAGCGTCGTGGATTTCACGGGATCGTTGTAGCGCTGCACCGGACGTTCGAAATTGCGCCGAAACTGGTTTTCCTTGCCCAAGTAGCCCGGATTGAGGAAATTGAAAATGGACCAGAGATCCAGGAGCCGATTTTCGACCGGCGTTCCCGTCAGTGCAAGGCGGTGCTGGGCCTCAATTTTGAGAATGGCTTTGGTCTGGGCTGCCTTCGGATTTTTGATATTTTGCGCTTCGTCCAGGACAACCCGCTGCCAGACCACCGACTGAAAGAGCTTGGTATCTTTGCGGGCGAGGGTAAAGGATGTGATAACAACATCAGTTTCCCCACAGACCTGCTTGAATTTTTGATTGCCCTTGACTCGCTCCGAACCATGGTGAACGATCGCCCGCAGCCCTGGCCCAAATTTCTCGATTTCCCGCTGCCAATTCCCCACCACTGACGTGGGTGCGATCAAGAGTGTGGGCTCAATCTTGACCGGCGTGAGCTGTTTATTTCTCTTTGCTTTTCGATTGAAGGCAATGGCCTCTTCTCGCTCGTGCAAGAGTCGTGCGATCACCTGCACTGTCTTGCCCAGACCCATATCATCGGCCAAACAGCCATTGAGGCCGAGACGCTCCAGATAGGCCAGCCAAGACACGCCTCGTTTTTGATAGTCGCGCAAGTTGCCGACGAAACTTTTGGGCTCGCTAACGGGGACAAGCTGGCTGCGATCGCCCAACTTACTCACCATGTCGGACAGTGCCGCATCCCGAGAATAATCCACCTCCCAGTCCTCATCAGCCTCCGCCGTTAGCTTCATGAAGTCCATCAGACTGAGTGTCGCGTCCTCACCTTGATGGGTCTGCCAAAACGCGAGCATCTCCTGCATTTTTGCCTGATCGAGCTGCATCCACTGGCCGCGAAAATGAACCAGGTCCCCCTTGGACTGCACCAGCTTATCCCACTCTTTTTGGCTAATCGTCTCGCCCCCGATGGACAGCTCATACTGAAAACCAATCAGCTTATCAAAGGCAAAATAGCTCTTTGCTGGGTCACCACTGCCCGTTGATTGGGTCGTCGCCCGCAGCTTGAGTTTGGCCCGTCGCCGCCCCTCCGGTGTCCACCATGCCGGAACCACAACCTTATAGCCCGCATCTTCTAGAACCCAGGCAGACTCCTGCAAAAACGTCACCGCCGTATCCAAATCCACCACAATGCCCATGGGCTGGTCCGTCTCCAGAGCCTCCCAAAGTTTCGGATAGATGCGTGCCGCATAGCCCAGGCTGAGCAACAGATTCTGCTCAAAATTCATATCCAGTTTTCGGCGCAACTCCTCTTGCTGCTTGGGGCGTTTGCGCCAATAGTCATGCAGGCTCAGTTGCTGAGAGGGGTCATCCCTCGGGGCGACCTGGAAGAGCAATCTCCAGGGCTGATCCGGCTCGGGCGGATCTTGCAGGACGAAGTAGAGGTGGAAGGGGAGTTCGGTTTGGGTGCGCGTGATGCGATCGCGCCACACCTGCCATTCCCGATAGGTTTCTAACGCCATGGGCGAGGCATTGGACTTCATTGCGCTGCCCAAGCGGCACTGATTGATCAGGGAGCCTTCAATCTTTTTCTTGAAGGCAGCCGGTAGATCCGTTTGGGTGATGAGTTGCGTCAGCAAGGTTTCCGAAAAGTGTTCCAGCAGGGTGACACGATCGTGCATTTGCCGTGAGTCTGGCTGTGATTTTGCCTGTGTTTTTGGCTGTGATTTTGCTTGTGTTTTTGGCTGTGATTTTGCTTGTGATTTGGATCGGGACTTTGGCTGTGCCTCAGGCACGGCATCAAATCCCGCCGTGCAGCTTAGGGGCATGTAATCCATGGCTTGGGAGAGCAACCTTTCGTAGGGCTTGCTGATGATTTCCCACGTTGGATGAACTTCGTATCGCCACTTTCCGGTGAGGGTGCGATGGGTTAGGGCGGGAATATATTGATCTTTGAAGAGAACCGTTTTGAAGGATTGGGTGAAGTAGAGCCAGAAGCGCAGGTCTGCTCCCATCTGGACCTCCGCCAGGTTGTGCTCTGCCAAAAAGTTGAGTTCGGGGAGTAGTGAGAGCAGGTAAGGGAGGCGATCGCGATAGTCTTTATTGCCTTTGCTGTAGGTCCCCACTTTGTAGCAGTTGATGGGGCAATAGTCCCAGGAGAATTGCTCCGGCAACTCAGCGTCTAAGTAGCGTGATAGCTCCCAGGAGGGTAGGGCTTCTCCGTCCACGGTCGGCAGCAGAAAATATTGCGTCTCGATGAAGTCTTCGAGTTTGAGATGGGGCGAAACGCGGAAGCCTAATGCCTCCGACAGAAACTCGCCCAGCTTGGCTTTGGAGAGATGATAGCGATGGCAGGCAGTTTTATTTTTCCCCCGCGGCCGTAGCGCTTCGGTCTCAACCCACAGGTAGAAGCCACCCCCCTGGTGAAATCGATCGGTTGTCTCAGGAATCCAGGTGCCGTGGAGAATGTTCATGGAGTTGCTTCTGTCCAAGCTGCCGCATGGGCTCATTTTCCCATCTACAGGGACGAGATACCTAGCTGCGAGATAGCCCGTGGGATAGCTTGCGAGAAAACACCGGGGGGTTATCGGGAATTCTAGAGACAGCTCGAAAATCTGAACCAGCATCCGGTGTCTGGCGTTGGCCTATGCCTATTTCTCGATTACTGATTTCTCGATTACTGATTTCTCGATTACCAACCTTGCGACCACAGCCATGCCGCCCGCACAACGGCTGCTTCAGCGCTATGCTCCTACTGCTGAGTGGGGGACTCGCCGCCTGTGACCTGCCCCAAACCCAAGCCTCCGCGCCCACGCAACCCGCCGCTGCGGAATGCAGTAGTCCCAGTGGTGGCCCCGGCAATAATCCAGTAATGCAGCGGTATGCCCAGGCCCCGAAGTCACTGCGATCGCGCCTGGACTGGACCGATGAGATCCGCTGGCAATGCGTTTACAACATTCGTGATTTCAAAGGCAAGACGGACCTTGCCAAGTACGAAGCGGCGAAGCAGGAAGCGATCGCCAACGGTGGCGGTGTCATCTATTTCCCGGCGGGCACCTACGAGTTCTCAGAAAATATCAACCTGGCTGACGGAATCATTCTGCGGGGTGAGACGCCTGCCCAGACCGACGCCAAAAGCGATGGGTTCGCGCTAACCACAAAGTTTGTTTTCCCCCAATACAAACCCAGCACCCAGGGCAACGGTACACCCAACGACACCGCCTTCAAGCAAATCCAAACCGATTCGCCCGACAGCGACAGTAATCTGGGCCTTGTCCACGTTGATCTCAATCGCGCAGGCATCGACCTTGTGGGCGATGCCGACAGCAGCAGTAACCGTAACCTGGTCATCTTCGGCCTCCGCAGCAACAACGTTGCCGAACCGGATCCCAAAGTCCCCCATCCGGATTACCAATCTCCCTGGCTCCGCTACAGTTATCGCTTTGCGGCCAATATCCGCATCAGCGCCCGCGAAAATATCCTCGTCGCCAACAATCGCATCAATGATGCCATCACCGATAGCTTTGGCCAGGCGAACTATCAGCTCAAAGCGCTGAAGGGCGATCGCGTCATCACCCACAGCGATCCCAACCGCGTCCCCTTCGACTACGCCAACCACTACGGCATCGTCGTCAATCGCTCCAAGGACAACGGTTTCCAATACGCCACCGATGCGACTCAGGAACCAGGTCTTTTCCGCCCCGGCATCACGATTCTGGACAACTGGGTCTACCACACTATGCGCGTCGGCATCCATGCCTCGGGTCAGGGCTTGCTGATCCAGGGCAACGAAGTCCATGACAATCTTCAGAAACAATGGTGGACGGACCCGACCGGAACCCGCGAACCTCGGGGATCCGTCACCTACGAAAATCGCGCCATTGATTGGTCTGGCCATGACGTCACCATTGCCGACAACCAATACAAGGTCTACCGCCACCGCATTACGGATAGCCAGTACCTCAGCGTTGATGGCGAAGGCATTTTGATCCAGGAATGTTGCGGCGGCTCCAGTATTAATGGCCTAAGTATTCAAGGGAATCGGGGCAATGGCTACATCGGTCTCTACAAAGTGCCCCAAATTAAAAACGTCCGCATCGAAGCGAACGATATTACCGGGGGTCGTGAGTCGATTTATGTGAATGCGGATACGAACAATGCCCCTGGGAGTCTGGAGGATGTGGCGATCGCCCACAACAAAGTCAGCGGCAATCTTCTCGTCCAAGGCTCCCAATCCAGCCAAGGCGTCACCGTTCGCAAAAACCAGTTCACAGGGTCGAACACTGGCGAACTAACCACGAGCTGTGGCGTCGAACCGTCCCAAAATCAGGGCTTTGCAATAATGCCCTGCATCGGTCCCAAGTAACGCTGTAAATAGGGCGAAAACACCTCGTAGATCAACGTCAGTGGCTGGCCATGGTGCCAAAAAATATAATGTCGTCCCCAAAAGGGACCCGCCTGCCCAAAGGCTTCCTCTAAAGCCTTGGAATGACCGAAGTGGAGTCCCTGAACATCGCGATAAAGCTCGGTGCGCAGACGCGCCAAACTACGCCAGATGGGAATCGAACGATTCTGCAAATACTCATCCACATGGGACGCTTCCCACCAAGAGGTGGCATAGGCAAGCCGCTGCCCAGACTCATTGCGCAACCAAACCTGACGCCGCAGTCTCGGCCCAGGCACGACACGCACCAATTCGGGTGCTCCATCGTCATCCTGCCCCACCAAGGACATATCAATGACGTCCACCTCGGTGCGCTCTCCAGTGAGTAACTGCAAGTGCCGCGTGGGTGAACCATCCCCCAACATCAAAATTTGCCAAGCCGGACCCAGTTGCCCATGGGGGAGACCCTGCTGTACCTCTGCTTCACCCCCCTCCCAGAGAGGATTGAGCATGTGCCAAGAGGCGGGGCTCACCGCTGCATGTTTGGAGTCAATCGTTGCTATCACGCTGCTTCACACAACTTAACCTCCCTTCCATCATAGCGACATCGATTTTACTAGGCCCTATCTTCTCGCCTATGGCTGGCTGTTTTCCTTTAATCTGCGGGAAATCTCGGAGAAAAATCTCCTATGATGGGCTTAGGGAGAGCCGAATCTACCGATTTCGCATCACTTTGGCAGGTTTGTTAGGGTAAGCCTACCGAAGCTTCAGTAAAGTCACGGGCAAATACACGGATTCTAAACAATCGCTCTGCGAGATTTTGCTTACACTGATAGCAAGAATCAATTGGGATTGCAGGCGTTTTGATGGCTCTGCGACTCTCCTTCCGTAAGCGACGAGCTGTAAGTGATGAATAGTATCCAGATTCCCGAACGCCTCCGGGCTCCTCATTACGAACAAAGCCAGCTCGCACAGTACCAGCAAGAGACGACCTCCATGGCCAAGGTCCTCGTCATTGAAGATGAAGAATCTGTCCGTTTCAACATTCTTGAATTGTTGGAAGCGGAGGGGTTTGACGCAGTGGGTGCCGCAGGCGGACATCAAGGGGTCGAAATTGCCCAGAGGTCCAGCCCTGACCTGATTCTCTGCGACATCATGATGGCAGATCTCGATGGCTACGGCGTGCTCGAAGAATTGCGCACCCGTCCGGAGACGGCGATGATTCCCCTGATTTTTGTCACCGCTAAGACAGCGCGGTCTGACCTACGCCAGGGCATGCGGTTGGGGGCGGACGACTATCTCACGAAGCCCTTTACCCAGCGGGAACTCCTAGAAGCGGTCAATGTTCGCATTGCGCGTCATCGCCAGGTGAATCGGCTCCAGGAACAGGTCCAGTCCCTCCAGCGCCTCAATATCCTGAAGGATGATCTGATTAGTTCCGTGTCCCATGACATGCGAACCCCGTTGATGAATATGAAGCTGGCCATTGAGATGCTTCAGCTTAAGCCTGACTCGGCTCAACGGGAGCATTATCTCCAAATTCTGCGGACAGAATGTAGCCGGGAAACGGAGTTGGTGGAGAATTTGCTGGAGCTTCAGCGGCTGGAAGATCGTGGAGAGCGGCTCCACATTGAACCCATTGACCTCTTCCAATTTTCTCAGAAGCTGATCGAGCGATTTCAACTTCGTGCAAAGGGGGCCAAGCAGCAGCTGAGTCTGCGGAGTACTTCTACGTTGCCCCTGCTTCAGTCCAATCCACAAAAGCTAGAACGGCTTCTGGCGGAATTGCTCAATAATGCCTGCAAGTACACGGTGGAAGGCGGTCGGATTGAGCTGAGCGTCGCAGCAGCCCCCGATCGCATTCGTTTCCAGGTCCGCAATGCCGCTCAGATTCCAGCGGAGGCGTTGCCGCAAATTTTCAACAAGTTTTATCGGGTTCCCGATGGCGATCGCCGCAAGCAGGGCGGCAGTGGTCTCGGTCTTGCCTTGGTCCACCGTCTCACCCGAGTCCTCCAGGGCCGCATCACCGTCACCAGCGAAGCCGGTTGGACCGTCTTTTCGGTGGAGCTACCGCTGCAACTCTCTGCCCAGTGAGCACTATCCCGTGGACGGCATCTCGGGATAAGCATCTCGTGAGAACCGTCCCATCGGATCCGTCCGCGACGGTAACGTGCGGTAGTAGTGTAGATATCTGATTGCCACGTTTGGCTGCCTGGTCTGATTCGGGCGTCTGGTCGGTTTATTGGGGAAACGTCTGTGCTGACTCGCATTCAATACCTACTAAAGGAAACCTTTCTCGGCCTCCGGCGTGGGGGCTGGATGAACTGGGCCGCCATCAGTACCGTCACCGTGCTGTTGTTTTTGATGGGCTTAGGTCTGCAAACCACCTGGCAACTCGAACAGGTCACCAACCAATTCGGCAGCCAGCTTGAGGTGACGGCGTTCCTCAAAACCGGTGTTGAGGCCCAGACCCTGAGCCCCTTTGTCCAGGATATGGACGGCGTGGTAGGTCTCGAAACCGTCTCCAAGGATGAAGCCTGGGCCAGTATTTCGCAGGAGCTGGGGCTCGCCGACATTGCGGGCGCGACGGAGCAGCTCAACGGCAATCCCCTTGTGGACGAGATTCGTGTGAAGGCGCGATCGCCCCAAATTCTCCCCACGCTCGTCACCGAACTCCAGGGACTCAAGGGCGTCGATGAGGTGCAATATCTGCCAGAAATTCTCCAGCGCCTCACCCAACTCAACCAGGGGCTCCATTGGCTGGGCCTGGGAGTGGTCACCCTACTGACCACGACAGCCCTTGCCGTCATCACCACAACCATTCGTCTGATCGTCGTCGCCCGCCGCCGAGAAATTGAAATTATGCAATTGGTTGGTGCGACTTCACTCTGGATTTCGCTGCCTTTTATTTTGCAAGGACTCGTTTTTGGCCTTGTGGGGGGTGCCTTGGGCTGGTGCGGGGTGGCGATCGCCCAACATTTCCTCACCCAACTCGTCAGTGACCAACCCGAATTCATCCAGGCTCTACTCCAGGGGGGCAGCGGTGAAGCGGGCAAAACCCTGATGCTGCCGTTGATTCTGCTGGGATTTGGCGGTGGGGTCGGCGTGTTTGGCAGCCTAATTGCGGCGGGGTCATTGTCCACCCAGCGCTAGGAAATGCCCCTCCCGAACCAGGCTTAAGCCCCCTTTTTACCGCCTCTGGGGGGTCCGCTTTTGCCGCGCTAGGTTGTAACTGATCGCGAGAATGCTTCGTATGCGTAGAATTCGGGAACTTTTGGGCCTTTATCGCCTAATTCGGGAACAACGGAGGTGCGTACTTCCTCAAATCCATGCGACTCGACCACTGTGGGCTGCAACCCCTCCCAAACATGGTTGGTCATACACCGCTGGCTAAGCCCCATGGTTGCATCTTCAGACGGTGCGCATTATGGCGTCAAATCAACCAGTGCTCACTGCTTCTAGCGAGCGCCTCGTATTCCAGGGGTTTCGCAAGCAATCGCTGGGGGTCCTCTCAGGGCCGATTTGTTTTAGTGCCATAAGGATAAGAATTAATCATGGGAACACGTGCAAATCCGGACAACCATCACACTCGCTTCAAAGGTCGGGGCCTCGGCACCCGTCATAAGCAGCCGCCTTTGAGTGTGTTGGTGCATCACGCCATGGACAAGTATGTTCGTGAGAAGCCGAGCAAGTCAGACTGGCTGCGGGAAGCCATCAGTGAAAAAATTGAGCGGGAAGGTTGGGTTCTTCAGGACAATCAGCTGGTGAACACCGTCGATATCGACCGCTGCGGCTAATTACCGGTCGGTTCGACCCCCTTGGACAAGGTCACGGCACTCCGTGTGCCGTTTCCCATCCCTCTGTTCCCAGGGGTGTGACGGACGATATAGATAGTCTCTTTAAATTACAATCTCCTTAAGTTTTCCGGCCAGGAAGCCCACTCAACGCTGAGTGAGCTCCCTGGCCAGTTTTTTCTTGTCGCCCCATGGCTGAGTGCCGTCATTCTGCCAATGATTCTCTGACGCCGGTTCCTGGCCAACAGGCTCTTCATTGACAGGGACTGGGAGGAAACTGTTCTACAGGCAGAGAGTCTGTGGGCATAGGCGTGAGAGACATGAACCAGGCTTCGATCCGGGAATAAACCCAGGTCTAGACGGAGATAGCGATCGCCCCCAAATGGGCATTGTGAGTAGAGCAAGACAATATTATGTCTCATATGTCTTGAAACATGGCTTGTCATCACGATGAGCGATTTCTCCTCTGCGATGTCGCCAGGACAGCTACACCAACGGTCATCTCCCAAATCCTGAATCACGCCTGAGCCCTATTCATCATGTCTAAGCTGACCATTCTCTGTGTGGACGACGAAACGATTATTCTCAATAGTCTCCGTCGTCAGCTCAAGCAAGCCTTCAATGATGAATATCTCTACGAGGGAGCTGAGAGTGCAGACGAAGCCCTCGAAATTATCGAAGAATTGGCAGAAGAAGGCTCCAATGTCATTGTCATCGTTTCCGACTGGCTCATGCCTGGCATGAAAGGCGATGAACTCCTCTGCGAGGTCAATAAGCGGTTTCCCAAGGTGGTCAAAATCCTCCTGACCGGCCAAGCCGATGAATCCGCAATTGAACGTGCCAAGGCCGAAGCCAACCTCCACAAGTATCTGGCTAAGCCCTGGGACGCCAAAGAACTAACCGATTGTATTCGTTCAGGCTTACAGCGCCTCAAGCCCGAACCCGTTAATTCCCCATAAAGCTCTCCCTGCTCAATCGCCGCTCTCCTGTCCTTGGCTAATTTCCTGTGTCTAGCCCCCCTGCTATCCCAGCTCCTCCCTTCCCCGTTGGGATTCTCCACTCCCAAACCGGGTTCATGGCTACGAGTGAAATGCCGCTGATTGACGCGGCCCAATTGGCCATTGAAGAAATCAACCAGTCTGGAGGTATCTTGGGGCGACCCATTCAGCCCATCATCGTGGATGGTGCATCCTCTCCGATTGTTTTCAGTGCCAAGACCAAGCAGCTCATTTTCAAACGAAAAGTCACCACACTCTTTGGCTGCTGGACATCAGACGTGCGCAAGGCATTGATTCCCACGCTGGAAAAATACAATGTCATGCTGTGGTACCCCCTCCAGTACGAGGGCCTAGAATCTTCTCGCAATGTGTTCTATACGGGCACCTGTCCCAATCAACAGATCGCTCCTGCCTTAAATTGGCTATTACGAAATCGAGGCAAACGTCTGTTCTTTATCGGCTCAGACTATGTTTTTCCCAGAACCGTCCATCAAATGATGCGGGCGCAATTTAAGGTTCAAGGCGGAGAAATTGTTGATGAATGCTTTATTCCCCTCGAAAGCGACGATTTCAGCACTGCCCTTGAGTCCATCCAAGCACTACAGCCTGATGCCATCTTTTCAACCCTCAATGGCGACAGCGGTCTGGCCTTTTACAAGCAATACCATCGGGCTGGATTAAATCCAGAGGACATACCAATCCTGGCCGTCAGCATTGGGGAAGATCAGCTGTTGCAAGTGGGGGACGCTGCCGTTGGACATCACTTGGTTTGGAATTATTTTCAAGAGATAGAAACGCCAGAGAATCAAGCCTTTGTACAACGCTTTCGCGCTCGCTACGGAGCAGAACGGGTCATCTCTGCCCCCATGGTCTCGGCCTACAGTCAAATTTATCTTTGGAAGCAGGCCGTTGAACTGGCCGGTAGTTTTGATGTGGATAAAGTCCGCATCGATGCCTTGGGAGAAAGCTTTGCCTCACCCGAGGGCATGATCACGCTGGGGCAAAACCACCACGTATCCCACCATTATCGCATTGGCACGGTTCAGCGCGGTGGCTGGGTCAAAATTATGGAAGAGAGTGATGTTCCTCTCTCGCCTCAGCCTTGGCTTGGAATAGAAGGGACCCATCTAACCCATGGTGCAGTTGTTCGACAACTTCTGGGGGAGTTTAGTAAAACCATCCAGCAAAAGTCGGTCATTGAACAAAAGTCGGCAGAACTGGAAGAAATCATGGTCCTGTTTGAGGAACAAATCCTCGAGCGGAAGCGGGCAGAGCAGGAACTCCGGAGAATGCTATCCATCAGTCAAGCCATGAGTCAGGCTGTGGATTTAAACAGTGCCCTGGCCAATGCCTTGGCACAAATTAGCGAATTCACAACTTGGCCCTACGGTGAAGTTTGGTTTCCCAATGCGGGCAAAACCCACCTCAGGACCGGTGAGGTCTGGCACCTTGAAGACTCTCTGGTGACGGAGGAGCAAGGCCAATCCCTTAAACTATTTCGGCACTATACAGAAACCACAAGTTTTCGTATTGATGAGGGCTTTGTCGGAGCGATTTACGAATCTGGAGAGACCCAGTGGACCAAAAAATTTGGCATTTATGGTGCTGTGGGCGTCCCGATCCTCAGCCCGCTCCATTCAGAAAGTTGGGAGAACGGTCTTCAAGAACTGGGTCCTCTCAAGGAGTCCATGGAGGTCAACTTAACGGGCCGAAAAGTTCTCGCAGTGCTGGTTTTTCTATTGCCAGAAGAGCGGGAGGAAGACCAGCGACTGATTGAATTGGTTTCCGCTGTTGCAACGCAACTGGGCACCTTTGTCCAGCAAAAGAAAGCCGAAGAAGCCCTACGCTACAAAAATCAGCAGCTCGGCACAACCCTTTGTCAGCTCAAACAAACCCAGGGAGAGTTGGTGCAATCGGAAAAGATGGCCGCTTTAGGCCAACTGGTGGCGGGAGTCGCCCATGAAATCAATACCCCCCTAGGCGCAATCTGTTCATCGTCAGACTATATCGCGGATTTTCTTGCCCAAGACCTGGAAAAGTTACCCTATTTCTTTCGGGAGCTTTCCGAAGAGCGCCAAACTTTATTCATCCAACTCTTCCATCAGATTCGTCGTGCCAAGCCCCTGTCCAATCGAGAGCGTCGCCAGGCTCGGCGGGAAATTCTGAGACAGCTGGAAGCAGTAAATGCCCCGCCGGATCAGTCGGTCGCTGAGCTTATTTTAGATTTGCGCCTCCAGGAGCAACCTGAAATTTTTCTTCCCCTGCTCCAGGATGAAGGTGGGCAAGCCTTCCTCGAAACGTTGCTCAGTGTGGGAGAACTCTGCAATAGTTCCCGAGACATCAGCATGGCAGCAGGACGAGCTTCCAAAGTAATCTTTGCCCTCAAGACCTACGCCAGCTATGAAAATGGGGGGACCTTTCATCCCGTTAATTTAGCGGACAGCTTGGAATCCGTATTGTCGCTTTACAGCGGCAGATTTAAGAACGGGGTTCAGCTCGTGCGCAACTATGGCGATCGCCTCCCTTGTCTCCCCGGTCATCGGGAGGAGCTCAATCAAGTCTGGATGAACTTGATTCACAATGCCCTCCAAGCCATGGAAGAAAAGGGAACCTTGCTCATCGAAATTCGTAATTTACTCCATGCCTTAGAAGTTAGCATTACGGATTCAGGGAGCGGCATCCCCCCCAATATTCTCCCCAAAATTTTCGATCCCTTTTTCACGACCAAACCAACCGGTGAAGGCAGCGGCCTCGGCCTTGACATTGCCAGAAAGATTGTCCAAAACCACCAGGGCAATATCACCGTTGATTCAGTACCCGGTAGAACAACCTTTACGGTCATCCTCCCCCTCAAACACCAAGACAGTTCATCCTCTGACACCGACCCGCTCGAAACCCAGCATTTGCACAATCAAAGCTACATTCAGTCCCTCCAGGCAACGACGGAAACAGGCGTTGGATCCATCCTGTAGCTCATCAACGTCACATTCTTGATGGCGATCGCCCCACCCAGGGAATTCTAGGCATAGCAGCCAAAGCATTTACCCGACAACGATCCCTCAACCCTACCGCTTCGCACCGAAGTCTTTGTGTTAGCAACCCCTTCTCGTTCTGCCAGTGAAGCAGTCGCAGCAGCCCAGTCCACGGTTCAGATTGGTCTGCTCTACGCCCAATCGGGTCATCAGGTCGCTCTGGAACGGCCACTCCTTCAGGCCACCCTGCTTGCCATCGACGAGCTCAATGAATTGGGCGGTGTTCTCGGTCATCGAATTGAAGCAACCCTAGGGGATACGGCCTCCTGCACCACGGGGTTCCTAGCCCAGGCTCGCTCTATGCTTGCCCATTCAAACATTGCGACCCTCTTTGGTGGATCCTCCGCCGAGGCTCGCAAGGCCTGTCTTCCTCTGCTGAAGCGGCACCGAGCATTGCTCTGGTATCCCATGGGCAATGATGGATTGGAGAGTTCACAACATATTTTTTATGGGGGAGCTTGTCCGAACCAGGAACTTCTTCCCGCTCTCCGTTGGTTGCTTCAGCATCTTGGCGATCGCGTCTATCTCATCGGAACAGAAGGATCGCGTAATCGCAACCTGCAAACGCTCATTTGCTGCGAAATGAATACCAGGGGGATAGCAACTTCTCCCGTCTCGATCCCACCGACCATTAACCCAGGCCAAAACCAGACCTCGGACGCTCATTCCCCGGCTGAGGCGGTCGCCAATAGCCCCTTGGAAACGTTCTCTGTCGCGCCCCATGAAAGCGATTTTAGCCACTGCTGGAAGGCGATCGCAGCGAACAAGCCATCAGTCATCATCAGTACCCTAGAAGGCGATAGCAAACTTAAATTTTTTCGCCAGTATTCAGTCTTGCGCCAGTATGCAGCCCTGAAACAGCAGTCAGCCTTTCAGCAACCGACTGCATTGAGAGCCACAGTTCCCCATCACCAGGGTCAAGGCAAGACTGACATTACCGACACTGAAACTTTAGATCTTCCGCCGATCTTTGCCTTCAACCTAACGGCCTCTGATCTACAACAGTTGGGGACAGCAGCCACTGGACACTACACCGCAGCGGGCTATTTCCAGTCCTTACCCGGCCCAGCGAATCAAGCCTTTGTTGAACGGTTTCGGGCTCGTTACGGTGCAGATGCCATGATCTCCGATGGTGCACATACGGCCTACTCCCAGGTCTACCTGTGGAAACAAGCAGTGGAAGCGGCCCAATCCTTTCAGCCTGATCGGGTTCGGACTGTCGCCTATGGTCAGCAATTTGAGGCTCCCGGTGGGCCACTGCGGATCGGCACCAATCACTATGCCCATCGACCTTGCCGCATCGCCCGTGTTACCCCCAACGTAACCTTTGAGCTGATCCATGAATGGGCCCCCATTGCCCCCCTTCCTTGGCTCGGCGCCGAAAACTCTCCCCATGGCTCTCTCATTGCTGAACTATTGGGCCAAGCCACCTATCAAATCCAGCGACAAAAACAACTGGAACAAAAGCAGGCGGAGCAACAACAACTCTTGACTCGCCTCAAAGCTGAGGTTGTCCAACGTCACCGTTCTGAACAAAAGGTACGGCTCCTCTTGGCAATTCGGCAGGCGGTGGAACAGGCAAAAACAGCACGGGATGCCCTCACGGGCGCTATTCAATGTATTAGCCAAGAAACCCACTGGCCCTATGGTGAACTCTGGCTTCCAGATGAAAATAAACTACAGCGCAGTACCATTTGGTATCTGGATGAAGCCCGCCTGAATCAGTCAGAAATCCAGGCATTTTATCAGCTTCGCTATGACGAGAATGTACAGAATCAGCAGCTGCGAGAACGCTTCTTAGAGAAGGTCTGGTATAGCGAAAAGCCCCATTGGACAAGGGCGATTCATGGAGAAAGGGTCGTTGGCATCCCGATCTTTGCCCCCAAGGCAACCGGGGGGTGGAATGAAATCTTGGAAGATACATCGGACGAGTCGATGACAGCCTTTCAAATTTTGGAGCAGGACACGAGCCAACAAGTGCTCGGTATTTTGTTATTTGCGCTCCCCCAGGTTCGGCCCCAAGATAAACGCCTGGTAGCCGTGGTCGCTGAGGTGGCTGCGCAGCTTGGTCCTATTGTTCAGCAAAAGAAAGCGGAGGCTCAACTCCGTCAAAAGAATCAAGATTTGGCGATCGCCCTCAAACAGCTCCAAGCCACCCAAGCCGAACTCAGTCAATCCGAAAAGATGGCCGCCCTCGGTCACTTTGCCGCAGGCATTGCCCACGAGATCAATACTCCCCTGGGAGCCATCGGTGCCTCTGTGGATGCGGTGACTCAGTTTATTGCAGAGGAACTAGAGCAGGTGGCCAGTGGCTTGTTGTCTCGCCCGCCGGAGCAGCAAGAAATCCTCGGCATCCTCATTCAACGCGCCTTGGAGGACAGTCGCCAGCTCTCGAACCGAGAACAGCGGCAATACCGGCGCTCCATCCTGCCAAGCCTCACCGCGGCCAATATTCCCCAGCCCAAACGCATTGCAGAGATGCTCGTCAACCTCAAAGCTCACGATTCCATCGATCGTCTGCTTCCCCTGCTTCAAGAGCCCGAGATTAATTTGTTTCTTGAGCAACTGCATCGCATTGTCGATCTGTGCCAAAGCACCCAGGATATTTCCGTGGCGGTGGAGCGTGCCTCAAAGGTCACCATTGCACTGAAAACCTATACCCAGACCGGAGGCTCCGATCAAACCCTAGAAGCCACCGATATCGTTGGCGACATCGAAAGAGTTCTGGATCTCTATCAAAATCGACTGGGTCGCGGCATTCAGATTGTCCGCCAATTCCCCGTGAAAGTGCCTCAAGTCCTCTGTTATCCAGAGAAATTGAGTCAAGTCTGGACCCACTTAATCTATAACGCGATCCAGGCGATGGAAGATGCTCGAGAACTCACGGCAGATACCGAGCAAACCCTGACGCTTGAGATACAGTGTTCTCACCAGGGTCCCCACCAGGGGGTGCCCCAGCAGACCTTGGTGGTGCGGGTCACGGATTCGGGGATTGGCATTCCGCCAGCCATTCAGACAGAAATCTTCAACCCCTTCTTTAGCACCCGGCCCCCCGGTGAAGGAAGTGGTTTGGGCCTCAATATTGCCCGAAAAATTGTCAAGGAACACAGTGGCACGATTACGGTGGAGTCAGAACCAGGTTCAACAACGTTTACCGTTACCTTGCCTTTGGACGGCTGCTTGGCGGAGTGATCCGCACTAGGAGCAGGGGCAGTCGTTTGCGACTTGCTAATGAAAGAACCAGCCCATCAAAAGAACAGCCCATCAACAGGTCAGCTCATCAACAGGTCAGCCCATCACCCCGTCAATCCCCCGTCGATTCAAGCACCGGCGTCGAGGCGCGTGATTTCTAGATAAATATGTTCGAGGCGAACGGGGTGCAGGGCTGCCCCCACCAGATCAATACCGTTGAACTGGTCTAAAAATGCCCGCAGGTCGAGCGTTTTGGGTAACCAAAATGCCAGGTCACTGCCATAGTGGCGAATGCCGTAGCCAAAGGATTGGGCTCGGGCGATCGCCGCCGCCTTGTGGTTCTCCTGTGATGTCTCCACCACAGCAATCTGCTCAGCTTTAACCCAACGACGCAGCTCCGCTTGACTGCCTTCCGCCAGAAGCTGTCCCTGACGAATGATGCCAATGCGTTGGCAGAGGCGCTCGGCTTCTTCTAGCAAGTGGGTGGTTAGCAGGACCGTGACCCCTTCGCTCTGGAGCAGTCGGATCAGCTCCCAAATCTCGTAGCGGGCTTCGATGTCGAGACCGGTGGTCGGTTCATCGAGGATGACGAGCTTGGGCTGGTGAATCAGTGAGATGGCCATGCTGAGGCGTCGGCGCATGCCACCGCTGAGGGTTTCGGCGGGACTGGTGGCGCGATCGCCCAAATTCACCAAGCCCAGACAGCGGTCAACCCGCCGCAACCGCTCCTGTTTGGAAAGGCCATAGATACGCGCAAAAAAGTTGAGATTTTCTGCACAGGTGAGGCTGGGATAGACCAGATTCTCCTGGGGGGTGACGCCGACCAAAGGCTTGGTTGCATCTGAAACGGGTAGCCCCGCAATCTCCACGCTCCCTTCATCGGGCTGGAGCAGATTACAAATCATGTTAATGGTCGTGCTCTTTCCCGCACCATTGGGACCGAGCAAGCCATAGACCTCGCCGGGATTGAGGTTGAGATTGAGGTGATCCAGGGCCAAACGAGATCCCTGGGGGGTATCGAAGCGCTTGGTGAGATTTTGAATTTTAAGCATCGGTGTGGCCACTCTTTCTATCGCCGTTTTGCTTGCTGTCATAATTACTTCTCAGGCTTTTCAGGCTTCTCAGAGTTCTCCGATTTAGAGCCTGCGCTCCACCTGCAACATTCGACGATAGGATAGCCAACCCAATAGCGTGACACCGAGGGCAAAAATAGCGAGGAAGAAGAAGTGGCCCCCAATCTCTTCAATGGTCTTGCCCTCCGCAACAATGCCGAGCAATGCCTCGTTCATATGAAACACTGGGTTGAACTGGGCAATATCCAATAGTTTCTGGGGGAACAGTTGCGTCGGCAAGAATGCACCTCCCAGAATCAGTAACGGTACACCGAAAGCCGCCACCAGAGCATTGACATCTTCAGTGCGGCGGGCAAACTGAGTGCCGAGGATGAAACCGACGCCGACGTAGGCCATGACGCTGAGGAAAATAATTAGAGCACCGGGCAAGACGCCTTGGAATGTGGACCCGGAAAAGATGGCGATCGCTGCCACAATCAGCGTTTGTCCCAGGGCAATGAACCCATGGGCCACAAAAATCCCCAGGAAGTAGGACAAACCGCTCAGGGGCGACATGAACAAGCGCTTGAGCGTATGCTGCTCCCGCTCTGCCACCACCGTTGCGACGCTTCCCCCGAGGCAGCTAAAGAACAGGGCTGCCCCCACGAGCGTCGAGGGTGCAGCGGTTTCAAAGGCTTTGGCTGTTGTGATGTTGGCGCGTTCAGCCAGAATCAGGCCGTTCAAGTACAACACCGTCACTGGAAAAATACACCAGAACATCAGGCTGCGGCGGCGACGCACTAGCTCGGTGAGGATTCGCTGGGCAACGGCCCATGTTTCTTGCCAGTAGCGCATAGGTGAGGTCTTGGGGGGATCTGCGAGAGAACGTGAGTCGCTGAATACAGGAGTACCTTGATTCAATTTACCCTCACAGAAGGGTTTCGTAACTTGGGGTGGCAGCCCTCGCCTTCCTGGGATGCCTTTGGGAGGCTAGGATCGTCATGATTCAAGGCATCATTTCCAGCCCCCTCTCCTTTGGAGTTTTCAGATGATAAAAAAGATTGTTGGTCTTTTGATGAGTCTCGCGCTGTCAATTTTTCTGGTCGCCGCCCCCGGTTGGGCAATCGATGTTTCATTGGGCGATCGCGTCGAACTCACTGCCCGCTCATCTCTGGGGGTCCCCCTCCACAAAGTGGCCTCATCCAGTCTGATTGGCCGTGCGGAGGATGGAACCATCGGCACGGTGCTGGGAACGGCCAACAATCAACGCTGGGTTGAGATTGAATTACCCAACGGCAACGATCGCTGGGTTTCTGAGCGGTACATTGGTCAAGTGTTCGCGAGTCAAAATGCCACAGATGCAGACTCAGCGGCGATGGCGATGCCCATTGGGTTATTTCCAGAGCTGAGTGGTGAGGCATTGCGATCGCAGCTCAGCGCTGAGTACAGCGTTAAAAACAGACTCGGCTACAACGCGGCCCGGGACTATATGTATAGCCAACTGGACAATGACAATGGTGTCGTACGTGGCATCTATTCTGGTTTTGAGGTTGCTGTCGATCCCCAAAGCCCCCGCCCCCGGACTGAAGCATACCAAGATGGCCGAGGTATTAACGCCGAGCATTCCTGGCCCCAAAGCAAGGGCGCAACCGGCGTCGCCAAGAGCGACTTGCATCACCTATTCCCAGCCCGTGGCAAAATTAATAGCCGTCGCAGCAGCCTCCCCTTCGCGGAGATTGACGATCGCAAGACCAAGGCATGGATTCTGAATAATCGCGTCTTTCGTGATATTCCCATGAGCGATATTGATGCCTACTCAGAGTCCACAGGGGAAGCCTTTGAGCCTCGGGAAGCCGTCAAGGGCAATCTGGCCCGAGCACTGTTTTACTTCAACACGATGTACCGTGACCAAGCGGATCAAAACTTTTTTCAGGAGCAGCAGCGGGATCTCTGTGAGTGGAACCGGTTGGATCCGGTCGATGATGCGGAAATGGCTCGGAATAAGGCGATCGCCGCAAAACAGGGCAATGAAAACCCCTTTGTGGTGGATGCAGGCTTAGCGAAGCGGTTGTATTGTGAGCGCTAGGCCAAGCTCTGACGAATCGCGAAGATTCAAGCATTTAATGAAACCGTCATCCGTCGCCATAAAGCTCAATTAAAACGGCAGGTACACCCAGACGAAATTGGTTTCTCACCCTGACGCTTACGATAGTCCTCGATTCAAGTGGTCCGTGGTTTCTGGCGTTACTTCTTGCGCTTTATACCTTTCGCGGCCACGCCCACAAGGCCGAGGGCAACCAATCCCATGGAAGGCTCAGGCACTGGTGTTGCAGAGACTTCTCTGGCCACCAGATTGACATTGATATCGGCATGGCGGGTCGAATCTTGGCTGCCATCGTAGCTAAACCAGGTTGAGAAACCCATATCAAGATTTTTGCCGCTGGCACCCAGGCCAATCTGCATGGGGTACTTACCATTTGTATAGTCAGACAAGTCAAGGGACTGTCCTGCATAGTCGCCTGAATCCGCAGTCAAGACTGAGGCTTTGGTGGAGCTGAAGTCGTAGTAGGCCCAGGTGTCCGTATCAATGGTGCCGCCATTTTCAATGTAGGCACTATTTTTAAGCTCTTTCTTGGGGCCACCTGAACCTTCGTCCGTCGATTCGAACCAGATGTCAAAGTCCCATTGTTTGTCTGCATCATTCGCTGCAACAATGCTGCCAAAGAAATGAGCTGTTCCGTCATTATATTCATTCAGAACGGCATCTGAATCAAAGACAAACTTTCCACCGGATACCATCTCTGGCAACCAGAAAGCATGGCCACCGCCATGCTTAGACTCGCCGCTTCTATCTGCTTCAATGGCTTCCCAGGAACGGATCAAATCGGCAGCATTGGCTTGTCCAACGGCTCCAAGAACAATCGTAGAAGCCATAAGGCCAGTGGCCATAAAACGTTTTAACATCATGAGGTGAGACCTTTAACAATTCGACTGAGTTGACACTTCAAGTATGTCAAATTTACTCATTGAATAGGTCAAGTCCAGCTAAAGTATTTTGTCTATAACAGCAAAGATTTTACCCTTGATGATTGGCTATTTTGAAAGAAATAAGGGTGCTTATACGGATAGAGTCATCCATAGTGCTGAACCTTAAAATGAGAGATTAAACCCGGATTTTTTTTGACAAAGGTAGGACAGCCAAAGTGCGGAAGATTGTTGCATGGCTCCAGTGATGAGGCGCAGCTCCAATATTTAGCCGACTATCGCTTCAGAGAATGCCCTTGGGGCTTACGGGCAAAACAAGAAATTGAGCCATGTACACCGACCGTAGAATTACGTTGGCTCCTAACAGCCCCCCATCGCGGTAAACGTCATCAGCCCACCGGGATAACGACATCTTGTCCGGGACCCCAGCAACGATCCGGTTATTTACAGAGGTCCGTCGCTCCGGGTCATGTACGTAGCTTCCGGGGCATCAGTTTCCAGGTTCTTCTAATTCGCATCAGTTTCAATGGCTCGGGTGATGGCTCGGGCGACGGCTCATCCATGCTGCAAAGGCTCCGCTGGTGGCAAACATGAGAAGGCTGTAGATGGCGGCGGGAATGGCCATGGTGGAATTATTCAGCAGAGTGGGTGCACTAGCAACTGCGATCGCCAACGTCCCATTCTGAATCCCCACCTCACAGGTAATCGCTGTGGCATCGGGTCGCTTCAGTCGCATCAGAGTTGCAAAGCCATAACCCAGCGCCATCGTCAGCAGATTTAATACCAGCGTCACCCAGCCCACCTGCAGGAAGAAGTCCAGCACATTGGCTCGCTCCTTGAGCAGGAGGCCAAAAATGATCAGCCCCAGAAAAAACAGCGAGAGCCACTTGACGCTCTTTTCCACCCGGGCTGCAAACTGGGGCACATAGTAATGTAGTGCCATGCCCAGCGACACGGGGATAAGCGTAATCACGGCAATCTGAAGGACCGTGGGCAGAAACGGTAGCTGTAGCGAAACATTTTCCCCTAGAAATTGCTGTACTGAGAGGTTGACGATCAGGGGGATGCTGATGACTGTGATGAGGCTACTGATGGCGGTGAGGGTAATCGAAAGGGCAATATTGCCCTGGGCTAGGTAGGTGACCAAATTTGATGTTGGGCCACCGGGGCAAGCCGCCAAAACCATGACACCGACAGCGAGTTCCGGCGAGAGCGGGAAGACGGAGGCCAGCAAAAAGCCGACAAGCGGCAGCAGCAAAAGCTGAGCCATGAGGCCCAGGACAACAGCCTTGGGTTGAACAAGAATACGTTGAAAGTCTTTGAGGGTGAGTCCTAAGCCCATACCAAGCATGATGATGAATAGGGCTAGGGGCAGAAAGATGGTGGTTAAAAAGCTAGATTCCATAGTGAAGATGCACAAAGATACTGAGCGGGGTACAAGTATCCAGCCTAAGTCAACGATTTTCAGGAACCACAGTTCGCTCCATCATCTGATGAGCCCTACTCCCTGGCAAGCCTCCGTTGGAGATTGCGATCGCTAGCCATCAAATATTTTCTAAGCGTCAGTATTGAACAATTAAAGGCGAAATTTGCTCAGCATAATCCATCAAAATTCCAAGCCGAGATAAAAAAAAGGGATGTTGAAAAACAACATCCCTCAAAAGGTGTGAGAAAAATTTAATGCTTATTTAGAAACTGAAGACAGTTCGAACGTTGCCGATGAAAACGCTGTCATTGTCATCATCTCCTAAAGGCTCAGGAATCCAAGCAACACCAGGCTGGACGCTGATGTTGTCGCTAACCTGGAACTTGTAGATGGCTTGGACTGCAATGTTGTCAAACCAATCATCATTGTTCTTGAACTCGCCCACGCCGATGGAACCGTAGTTGCCCTCAGCAAAGAGATCGGGGAAGCCCAAGATAGCAGCCCAGTTGACCTGCTCAGAATCAGCAGCACCGCCTTTACCGTCATAGTCTGCCCAACCGGCCCAACCAGAGAGTGTGAACTTAGGGCTAAATGCATAGGCCGCATTCACACCAAAAGTGTTGCCAGTGGTGAAACTATTTCCAGCACCCGCGTCATAGGTACGGCTATAGGTACCTGCAAGCACAAACTTGTCAGAAGGCTCAAACGTTAACTGACTGAAGATCTGGTTCGAACCGGAGAAGAAACCCAGGTCATTGCCAGCGGTCGCAGCAGAGCCAGTGCCTGCAAAATAGCCCGCGGTTGCATTGATAGACTCAGTAATTTGATAGCTCGCTGCAACACCAGCACCACTCGCACCCGCATCGTAAACAGTGTTGTCTTCCAGGAAGTCGAGGAGCGTGCTTGCACCATAGGTGGCCAAGGTCGGGGCAACATCATCAGGGTCCAAACCATGGGTACCGACGTAAACGGTCGTCCGCCCTCCCAGAGGGAAGATGTAATACAGCTCGTTCATGACGAAGTTGTTGCTGCCGCCGTTCCAGGCAATATCAGCCTCAGGAACAGATTCCCCGTTCTCGAAGCGACTTCCATAGTTGCCCATGACACCTGCTTGCAGGCGGGTGCGCAGCAAGTCCTTGCCGGTAAAGCTTGTGTTCATCGCAAGACGAACACGACCGCCAAAGGTGATTTCATCTTCAGCATCAGCTCCATTCACTTCGCCAGAGGCGACGCTGCCCAAGTCATAAATGACTTGTCCCTTCAACTTGGTAGTCGTGGAAAACTGATTCGCTTCAAGCTCCGAAGTGCGAGCTTCGAGGGCATCGACACGACCGCGCAGAGTTGCCAACTCAGCCTGGAACTCTTCCTGCAGACGCTGCAGCACTGCCAAATCTTCCTGGGTCACCAGGTCAGCCGTTGCAGAAGCAATCAGCTCGTTAACGCGGTCCAAGCAGGCATTCAAACCAGCGGCGAACTCATAACGAGTCATCGCGCGGTTACCGCGGTAGGTACCGTCGGGATAACCTGCGATACAGCCGTAGCGTTCGACTAGGGACTGGAGCGCTTGGAAAGCCCAGTCCGTTGGACGCACATCCCGTAGTTGCGAAACAGAAGTCACCTGGCCCATGGAATTCCCTTCCAGGGCGTACGCTTGCACCTCAGCAAGAGAATTAAGCTCTTCTGCTTGGGCCGCAGGTAAGGTAACTGCACCTAAAAGAACTGGCACAGCGAGAGACGTTGCTCGAAAAAACAAAACATTCATAACTCACTAACAGCTCACTAACACCACACAATCGTTCACGTAACCGTTGCCAGCTTAGGTTGATTTGAACATAAAAAAAAGTGCTTTAAAATACGATTTTACTTTTGAATAAAAATTCTTTTTAAAACATCAAATATGCATTATTTTCATTTTTATTCTGCACTATTTAAATCGAAGAAAAAGAATAAAAACGCAAAAATTGGCAAAGAAGAATCCTTGCCATGTATGACTTTTGAGAGATTTCCCCCTTGCCTATTCGATAAGGTTTTCGACGAGGAACCTCCCAATTAGTTCAGCCTTTGTTTCTTGAATTTCCTCTATTTGTTGATTTGTTGTTTTTTCGCCAGAGAAATTCAGCTCT
>CALIJJ010000286.1 GCA_938017515.1 uncultured Pseudanabaenaceae cyanobacterium | reverse complement strand
TCACCCTTTTGCCTGTAATCCATTGCCCCCTGGCGGACTCGCGATCGTAGCCACTGGGCTCATCACCCTACTCTGTCAGTGGGGCATAAGGTCAGTGGGGGCATCAGCATCGATCGCCCCCTGCCTCTCTCCAGCCTTTAGTCCTCCGGCTCAAATCCCCTCACTGTCGCCTCTAACTCCTCCAGCGCTTGCAAACTCCCGACCTGCCAAGCCCGAGAAATCGCACCCACGACCAAGGCAGATATTGGTAAATCAGGGAAGGTTGCGCTGGTTGTGGACTCAACGTAATCTCCATCCTGGAACACAAAAATCGTAAACACACCCTCGTCATAAATCCAAACCTCCGGCACCGCCAACGCCCGATAGGCCCCAATTACCGTCTTCGACGTCACATCCGTTTCAATGGCCAAATCCGGTGGCGGGTCTCCTGCCTGCAATCGCCGCCGCCCAATCATCCGCTCATAATGGCGAATATAGAAACAAGCATCCGGCTCCACTCCTGCCACCCCCTCTCGCTTGAACGTTGTTGAGCCAAACGGTTGATAACGCTGCCCCGTTAGCCGCAAGAGCAGTTTTGCAATATCCGACATCAAATCCGTCGGAATCTCATGCTCGGGCAGTGGAACCATAATCTCCAACGTCTTCTCACTGTAAGCAATCCGAGCGCTCCGTTTCTCACCCAGCTCCAGCAAAATCGCCTCAAATTCCTGCCAACTCACCTCAGGAATTGTCACAACGCTGCCTGGTGCAAGCTGCAATTGACTAATGGGTCTAGAAACAGATGATGAAAGAACCATCGGAAAACCGCCTGATCATTCGCCGATCACTAATAGTCTACGCCCCGCTTCAAATCCACGCCCTGTTCTGCGTAGTGCTTGTGGCAGACCATTTCCGAGTGGACCGTTGCTAAATTGAAATACTCTGGAATATTTTTGCAGCGCCCCGTGATGATCACCTGAGTCTCGCGGGGCTTGCGCAATAGTGCTTGCACGATGGGTTCCTGGGGCAACAGTTCCAGGTCCACCGTGGGATTGAGTTCATCCAAAATGATTGTTTTGTAGAGACCTGAGGCGATCGCCACCTTGGCGATCTCCCAACCCCGTTCTGCCTCTACATAATCAATCGTCTGCTGCTGACCCCGCCAGACAATGGCATCCCGACCACAGCGTTGGTGATCGACGAGGCTCGGGTAGCTCTGTTGCAGCGCTGCGATCGCCCCATCCTCCGTGTAGCCCGTGCCCCCCTTCAACCACTGCAAAATCAAGACCCGGTGAGACTTGTCCTGACCAATGCCAATGCCGATCGCTTGCAGGGCTTTGCCCAGGGCACTGGTGGATTTGCCCTTGCCCTCTCCGGTGTAGATTTCGATGCCGCCAAAGGTCTGACCCCGTTCCTTCGATCTCTGTTGGGCCATGCGCTGGGCCATCTCGTGATAGTGGGGCCGCATCTCCGAATGGAGGTCCGCGAGTTCCAATAGTTTGGGATGGGTGCCGCGCCCGGTGACGATGATCTCCATGTGCTGGGGCTTTTTCTTCAGGGTGCGCACCACTTCGTCGATGTCCAGGAGGCCCAGATCCAACACCGGATTGAGTTCGTCCAGGACCACAACGGAATAGAGACTGGAGGCGATCGCCCCCTTGGCGACGGCCCAGCCCCGTTGCGCCTCCTGTTTGTCGTAGCGGGTGACGTTGTCGAGACCAAAGAACTCGGCGCGGCCCGTGCGCACTTGGTCGATTAGATGGGGAAACCCTTGCTGGAGGGCAGCGATCGCCGCATCCTCATCGTAGGTTCGCTCCGGCCCCTTGAGGAACCGCAGCAGCAGCACCCTTGTCTGCCAATTACTTTTGATGCCGTATCCAATGGAGCGAAGGACAACCCCCAGAGCGGCCTGGGATTTTCCCTTGCCTGCGCCGTTGTAGACATGGATCTGCCCCACTGCCCGCCCCGATGATTCCTGGGCGGTGCGAATGCCGATGCCTGTGCGAACCATTCCGACTGCCTCAGTTTTCGTGGGTGTTGTTGTTCGTGGGTGGTGTTGCTCGTGGGTGATGTTGCTCGTGGGTGGTGTTGATTGCTCGACACACCCTATCTCTCGAAACACCTTATATCAAGGTATCGAAATTCCTCCGCCGATCAAGATTCCTTCGTGTATTGTCATTCATTCGAATCCCGTTATTGGCTTGCCCCGACGCCATTTCTCTGGGTCCAATCCCTTCAACCTATGGGCAGCTCCGCCGAGAGGCACTACAATGCACACGACTTCAGCATTCGACTCAGACTGTCGAGGGACATGATGGGAGAGCTTCAGTATCTTGTACTACCGCTAAGAACCTTTGCACTGCAAGGGTTGTTCCTGCTGGTGGCGATCGCCATCGAAGCCTTCGTGCTGCACAATCGCCTTGGCATCAGTAAGCGGGGCGGGGTGCGCTATTCCCTAACGCTTAATCTCATTTCCACGCTGGTGGGCTGGCTGCTGTTTTTCACCGTTGAGCCATTTCTCTCCAATGCTCTACAGCTCAATATCATGAGCTACATCTTCTTTAATGAGACCTACCAGCTCGGTTCGTCCCTGCCTTCCCTGACCGTCGTCGGTGTTTTTCTGATCTTTTCCGTCACATTTTTTGTTGAGTCCCAGGCGATGAATTTGCTGTTGCGGATGTGGGGGACGCCGCAGCAGCCGCCCAAGTATGATTCTTCGGAACGTAAGCAAAATCGCCTTGTGCGTTATAAGAGTTCCTGGACGGCACGCCTGCGGTCGAGTGCCCTGCTGCGAGCTAATGCCTTGAGCTATGGGGCGATCGCCCTGCTCCTGTTTGTTCTGCGAAGAACCACGTTTCTCTAGAGCCCAAGACGAATCCAAGGCGAGTCAGTATGAAGAGTTTTGTCATATCTTTCTGGAAAAGTTTTTGGGAATTCCTGGGACCCAAGGAATTCTATGCTTGGCAAACGCCGCTCTGGCTCAGCATTCTGGCCTGGGGATTGTCGCAGCTTACGACCAATCCGGCGGATACTACGGTTCCAGTTACGGCCCACGCGATTCTGACGAGTTTTAGCTGGGCATTTTTGGTCATTGCCACGGGGTGGTTTACCACCGTGAATCCGGTGCGGCTCTTGGGCCAAAATCTGGGGCCTTGGATTACGGGAGCCCTGCTCTGCTTGTTTTTGTTTGGTCGGGGTGACGCGCCGATGGCGCGCACGGCACTGCTGACTTGGCCACTGATTTCGGCGGCGATCGCTGCTTTCCCCGACTTCTTCCGTGTGGAATCGGGTTTTCAGGTGCCGAAGCGGCTCCAGACGCGCCAGGATCTGATCGTTTTGGCGTTGGTAAATCTTCTCCTGACCAGCTGGATTCTCTTTGGCCTCAATATTCAGGATTGGATGGCGGAGTATCCCGGGGTGCGGGGCGAGCAGTTTGAGCAGAGTTTGTTTGTGCAGCCCAGCCCGTCGCGGACGGAGGATTTTTCTCGGGGCACTTCCATCGTTGAGGCCATGCGCGGTGAACTGGTCAAAGAATCCGTCGGTCTGACGAAGCCCCAGATGGAGCGCTGGTTATTTGATAATCAGCGCAATCCCCAAATTTTTAGTGATGCGGTGATGGGCCTACTGGCCCAGGCCAATAATGGTCGGCGGCTAGACCAAAAGTTCTGGCGACTGGAAACCATTGTGGGTGAACCCGAGTATCGGGTCACGCTCCGAGCCATTTGGCGCGGTCCTCGTCCTAAGACCGATATTGATGGCCATGTGGTGCAGTCAACCTGCCAAATTACGTTTGGAACCACCAATCTGAGCCAGATTGATTGTGATGAAGAGGCGCAGGTTTTTCCCGCTGGCTGAATCGGACGCTGGCTGAATCGGACGCTGTCTGAATCTGAACGGGCCTAGGTTTGGAGTGGCGACAGGAAGGGGTGATCGGGATTGGCAATCGGGATTAGCGATAGGGATTAGCGATGAGCATTCGACGAATTTGGGTGGTGGCCAGCAATGTGTTTCGCGAGGTGATTCGCGATCGCATCTTCTACCTCTTGGGTCTATTTGCCCTACTGCTTGTCATTGCGAGTCGTTTGCTGCCCGAAGTGGCCAACATTACCGCGGAAAAAATGTTGGTGGATTTGGGTTTGGGGGCCATTGCCTTCTTGGGGTTGGTGGTCACGTTGTTTGTGGGCACTGGTTTGATTAATAAGGAGATCGAGAAGCGAACGGTGTTTCTGTTGATCTCAAAACCCTTGAGCCGAGCCGAGCTGATCATGGGCAAGCATCTCGGTCTATCGGCCGTCATCGCAGTGCTGATCGGGGCGATGGGACTGATGTATGGACTGTTGTTGCACAGTTATGGGATTAATGTCGATGTACAGCAACTGGGTATTACGCTGTTATTCCTGCTCTTGGAGCTGTCGCTCCTCAATGCCTTTGCTCTGTTATTTGGTGTTTCCACTAGCTCCTTGTTAGCCACATTGCTGACGCTGGCGGTCTACATCACGGGGCATTTAAGCCAGGATGTGGTGAAGTTGGCTCGGCTGACGGAGAATGAAGGACTCCAGCAAAGTGTGCAGGGGCTTTATCTGGTATTGCCAGATCTGTCTCAATTTAATTTTCGCAATGATGTCGTCTATGGCTTGGTGCCGGATACCAACACGCTACTAGCGACGGCTGCCTACGGGATTGCCTACACGGTCTTACTCCTGCTCCTGTCCAGCTTTATTTTTTCTAGAAAAGAATTTTAGTAAACAGCTCATCCCTAGGTGAGCATGTCAGCTCTGCTTCAGCCTATTTTCAGCCTGTTTTATGTGTTTTGAGGGGCTTTTGTGTCTGTTCTGGAACGCACGTCTTGATGTTATTTTGCCAAAATTGATCTTGGAGATTCATCGGATTCACTCTATTTGGTCTTTTAGGTTTTATCGTCGTTCCAAACTGCATTTTCTGAGGCGATCAATGCCGGTGTTTTCAGCATCTCTAAGCTGATGAACCGTTATGTAGAAAACGATGCTTGAATCTCCATTTTTGAGTTTTCAGCTTTTCTGCTTGCAGACTTCGGAATTGTAGGATTCACGGGCTACGCTCTTTGACTGATCTATAAAAATCGGCCAATCGGCCGTTGATCCAGTTCATTGTTGCTTCTGGCGCCTTGACCCAATTACCCCTTGTCATTTCTACAAGCATCCAGTGATTGATCCGGCGAATTTATGCCGTATCCCAGCCTGTTTTCAATTCAGTCTCATTGCTTGTGGATTTGAAAGAAGCAATGTAGATTTATGGGGCTATAAAGCAAGCACTGCTACAAGATTAATCTGATCTTAAGAAAATTGAGCTTTATCTCGATTAGAGGTATGTTCATCCAAATTTTCGTTGAGTTGCTTAGCTTTTCTCTGTGTCTTTAATTTCCTGCAAGCCGATGAGAACCTGGATGCAGCTACTGATGCGAAGTCGGGTGTTTCTCATGGTAGCTATTCCTTTAGCTGCCATGACTGCACCAGTTCGGTTACAGGCCGCTGATGTTGTGAACACCGCCTCCGGTATTGGGGACGGGTTACCCCAGCCGGTCAATTCAAATCCCGCTATTCTTTCTGCGGGACAGCCTGAGTTAGAGCTCGTGAAGACGGGCGATCGCTCTGCTGCGGAGCCCGGTGACACCGTCGTCTATCGACTATTGTTTGCCAACCGTGGTGATGGCTCAGCGACGCTAACCTCCATTGAAGATACGTTGCCGCTGGGATTGAACCTCCAGTCCAGCTCCCTGCAAGCCGTTTTAAGCGCTTCCGGTACGCGAACTGAGGTTCCGATTGGTCCCGCAACGAATTCTGGGCGCGCCTTCAGTGCTGCGTTGAATAGTGGTGCCGGGGTTACGATTCCTCCCCAGGGTGTCCTGGATGTGGTCTATGCCGCAGAGGTGACCCCGGATGCGATTCGCGGCAATGGCCGCAACCTCGCGATTGGACGCCAGCCGGGCGGTGTACCGACCAACACGGGCGTTCACCGGTTGCGCATTCGTCCGGGTCTTTTGGCTGATGCGGGGACCCTGTTGGGTCGCGTGTTTGTGGACTCTAATGCAGATGGCTTCCACCAGCCCGGTGAGGTTGGCATTCCCTATGCAGTCATCTTTATGGATGACGGCAACCGTATTACGACAGACGAGGAAGGATTGTTCTCCCTGGCGAATGTCCTGCCTGGCAATCGCGTCGGAACGATCGATTTGTCCAGTGTGCCGGGGTATGAGCTGACCGCTGACCCCAACTTCCTTGACCGCCGGAGTCTTTCCCGTCGTGCGCAATTTGCACCGGGAACGACGCGCCGGATGAACTTTGGACTTCAGCCATTGCCTGAACCCGAGCCCGAGCCCATTCCTGAGCCCGAGCCTATTCCGGTTCCTGAGCCCGAGCCCACGCCCATTCCTGAGCCTGAGCCCGAGCCCATTCCCGAGCCCGAGCCAGCACCGGTTCCTGCACTTTTCTAGGTTGCTCCTAGGGAGTTCATTTAATCGGTCAGGTTTCTTTGGTTTCGAATTTTTCAGTCAGTTCACTGTTCTAAGCGCGTCTGTCGCGCGGCCATCGCCAGAAGCAAAAGGGTTATGAAAAATTTGACGTTTCTAAGATATTGGAGTCGGCTTGCGGGTGATATCACAGGCGGCAAGGTGAATCGGGCGGCGAATACCGCTTCGGCAACCTTGGGTTTCGTGTGCCTCGCGGCGATCGCTGGCAGCTCTGCTGTCGCGACTGAGTTTGACGTGGATGCTGTGGCAGAGCCCAGCACCGTCGCCCAGTCCGAGTCCGGAGATCCACTTTTCATCGAGCCTGTTGATCCAGATGGGTCTTTCGATGACAGCTTCGATGACAGCAATGTTGAGACTGACGTTCCGATCGTCAATCCCATTGAACCCGTCTTCGATGATGGTCCTGCGGTTGAAGTCGACACGGCCTTGGATGAGGACCCTGACGTTGCTCAGGTTCCCACCGTCGAGTTCATGGAATTTGAAGGTGTTCCAGCAGACGGCCGTTCCGTTGTTGTCATTGAGGGTAAGGTCGTCAATCCTGACGGCAGCCTGTTTGCCGATGATGTCGCTGTGACGTTGACATCTGGGGTCGGCCGCTTTGTCGGTGATGATGCCGATGAAGAGCGTGCTGGTTTCCAGGTCATCGCCAAGGACGGCAAGTTTGCGGCCCGCCTGCGCTCTCCGGTTCGGGCCCAATGGACGCGCGTTCGTGCGGCGATTGACCCGGTCTTTGACCTGGACTTGCCCTTGGCCGATGTTCCCGATCGTCTTAGCCCGTTGTCTTTGCCGACGACCCCCTATAAGCCGATGCGGGAGTCGTTGCTCTCCGAGACTTATACCGACGTTGAGTTCACGCCCTATCTGCGCACCTCATTGGTGTCTGGCTCCCTTGATCTGCGAGTGGGTCGGGGAACAACCGATTTCTACGGCTCGTTTGCCGATTTTCTCGACCCCGATGGCGATGATGACTATGGAGTCGATTTAGATGGTGGCCTTTTTGCCACAGGCGCCTTGGGAGACTGGTTATTTACCGGTGCTGCCAATCTCGATCGCGGTCTGAATGACGGTTGTAATGGCCCGAGCCTCTTTCGCGACTATGATGTCGATTGCGATGATGCCTACTTTGTCTATGGTGATAGCTCCACTGTTGACTATCTGACGCCCTCCCGAGACAGCATTTATGCCCGTTTCGAGCGTCAGTCCCTGACTCCCGGCGCTGAGCCCGACTATGTGATGTGGGGTGACTGGCAGACCAACGAATTTGCTCGTCCCTCTCAGTTGTTCTCCGCTACCGCGCGTAACTTGCATGGTGCGAAGCTCAATTACACCCTCGGCGACCTTCAATTTACGGGTGCCTACGCGAACAATGTTCAGGGCTTCAACCGCGACACGATTGCTCTGAACGGTACTAGCGGCCTCTACTTCCTCTCCCAGCGTTTGCTGATTCCGGGGAGTGAAAACATATTTATTGAAGTCGAGGAGTTTAACCGTCCCGGTGTGGTGGTTGAGCGCAAGCCCCTGCGCCGCAACATTGACTATGAAGTTGATTACGATCGCGGTTCCATCACCTTCCGTCGCTCGGTTCTCGGCACTGAATTTGACCCCTTTGGCACAACGCTGGTTCGCCGCGTTGTGGCGACCTACCAGTCCGATGAGTTTGGTAAGAGCAACACTGGCCTGTTTGGCGGTCGTTTGCAGTACAACTTCTCCCGCGACATTGGCAAGGAAAGCTGGGTCGGTGCCACCTACCTCAACGAGGATCAGGGGGCGCGGACGTTCCAGCTGTTCGGTGCAGACTTCCTGATTCCCCTGGGGACTGCTGGAAGCCTCATCGGTGAATATGCGAACTCCACCAACGGAGCCGACTTCATCGGTGACGTTAACGGAACTGCCTATCGCTTAGAAGCTGAAGGCCGAGCCACGGATTGGCTGAAGGCGCGAGCCTACTACCGAACGGCAGAGGAAGGCTTCGCCAATGACGCGACCTTTAGCTTTGTACCGGGGCAAACCCGATATGGTGTTCAAGGTGTGGCCCAGGCTGGTGACAGCACACAGGTCTCCTTAGAGTTCGATCGCGAAGAGAACTTTGGCAGCGAGTTTGTCCTCCAGCCTCGTTTCTTCGATATCTTTGACCCCAATCCGGTCATTGCTCGCGGCCCCGGCGTTGCCAACAACCTGACCACCTTCCGAGGCGGCATTATCCAAAAGCTTGGGGCGTCTGACCTCAGCTTTGAGTATGTCAACCGCAGCCGCGATGACGACAAGGGGACGTCGCTGAATACTGACAGTAGTCAGTTGGTCTCGAAACTGCGGGTGCCGCTCAACGAGAAGTTTGCCTTCCGTGCCCAGAACGAACTCAACCTAGGTGACGAGGATGAGCTTTATCCTAACCGGACCACGTTGGGTCTGGAATGGGCGGCTTATCCTGGCGTCAAGCTGCGTTTGGCGCACCAGTTCTTCGATGGCGGCATTGTCAACAGCAGCTCCATTACGAGCTTGGATGCCATCAGCGATTACTCCCTGGGCAAGAACACCGACCTGACGAGCCGCTACTCCATTTTGGGAACGCGCAATGGTGTCAGCAGCTATGGTTCCGTTGGCTTGAACCATCGTTGGAAGGTCTCCCCCGGCTTCCGCGTCAACCTCGGTTATGAACGCATCTTTGATGATTTGTTCAACCGCACAGGCTCGGGTAGCCGCTTTGAGACGCCCTATGCCGTGGGTCAGACCGGCTCCATCCTGGGTCTGAGCGAAGGCTCTATCTATAGCGTTGGCGTTGATTACACCGGTTCCGATACCTTCAAAGGTTCCGGTCGCGTTGAATATCGCGATGACGAAGACGGCGATGTGTTCTTCTCAACCCTGAGTGGTTTGGGCAAGCTGAGCGATTCCGTGTCCTTGCTGGGTCGCGTTGAGTTCTCCGGTGCTTCCAACCAGAACTTGATTGATCGTTTGGGCGATACGTTCAATGGTCGCTTGGGCTTGGCCTATCGGGATCCGCTGAATGATCGCTTCAACGGCCTGCTCCGCCTGGAGCACCGTGTCAACGGCGACAACACGCCCAATGACATTGGTACCGGCAGCGAGTCCCGCGACACGGTTCTCTCTTCGGAACTCATCTATGCCCCCAACTGGCGCTGGGAGTTCTACGGTAAGTACGCTGCACGCTGGGCCGACACTAAGCTACGCGGTGGCTTCAGCAACGATAGCTTCCTTTCCTTGGCACAGCTGCGAGCCCTCTACCGGTTTGACTACCGCTGGGATGTGGCGGCAGAGACCCGCTGGATTAATCAGAGCAGCGCTAACTTTGATGAGTGGGGCTGGGCCGCAGAGCTTGGTTATTACATCAACCCCGACCTACGTGCTTATCTGGGTTACAGCTTCGGCAGTGTCGATGACCGTGACTTCAGCGGCTATCGTTCCGAAGGCGGCGTCTACGGTGGTTTGAACCTGAAGGTTAATCGCCTGTTCAACGACTTTGGTGTTCAGGAGCCTGTGCCCAAGCCGGTGGAAACTTCGGCCGCAGCTCCTTCCCAGGAAAGCTTCTTCGCGGAACCCGTTGAGTCAGTGGAGGATACTGCTCCAGCAGCGGAGGCATCGGAGCCAATTTTCTTCGAGAGTGATGATCCGACGCCAGCACAGACGGAGGAAGAGATTCCGCGCGCTTTGTTTTAGACACTTTCAGCATCCGTAGGCCCCTTGGTACGGATGCTCCCTTCTTTGCAAAACCTAGATAACCGTGTGTGTCAGGACGTGAACCCATGAGCCCACTGCGACCAAAACTTCTTTTAGATCTTCTTTCCCAATCCCTGCCTAGCTCGCGGAAGCTCTCTTTCCCCAAGGCTGGACGGGTGCGCTACCACTCTGTTCTCAAGGCGGCTTGCTTTAGCGTAATGATGGGTGGGCTGGCACTCCACGCGAAACCAGCCAAGGCTGCCACCTTTGACTGGGCGACTCAAGGCTGGGAGGCGAATAACGTTGCTCCAGTACTTAACGGGGGTACCGCTAATCCGTATACGTTGAATGGCGTTACGCTTAACTTCCAGTGGACACCTGATGGCGGTGCTACCTTTATCGAATTTCCGTTTGGAACTAACTTCACGCCAAATGTCACAGGCGTCGGTGGCACTGGTTTGACTGGTGGACTGGGGCCAAACTTGATTGCTAACTTTGATTCAACGGCTGTGACTGACCACTTGGACTTTGCCGTTACATTCACCAACGCTGCGGGCGATGTGGTTCCGGTGCGCAATCTGACGTACACCATCATCGATATTGACCGAGATGATGCCCAGGGGTGGCAGGATGTGGTTTCGGCGGCGGCTAGCTTTGGTGGCATTGCTAACCCTGTTACTGGAACATTTAATATCAACGACGCCAACGGCACTGTTGATCAGATTGATGCGGCTGAAGCGGCAGCAGGTGCTTTGACATATGTTCCTCCTACTGGGGCGCTTTCGTTCCGTGGTCGCACTGATGCTGATGTTACTGGTGAAGCGGAGGCCAACAACGTTGAGGCCAACAACCAGCGGAATGAAGGCAGCGTCACGCTGGATTACTCTAGCTTTGTTGATCGTATTGATCTTACCTATGGCAACGGCCCTGTTGCCCAGGCTGCTAACGGTTTGCCGTTTGATTTGCCTGCAGACCCAGAGTCTCATGCGGTGGGTTTCTTCGGAGGCTTTAACTTTGAGCCCGCTATTGTGGGTATTGCAAAGCATGGCACAGCTCCTGTTCTGCAAACCACTGGAGCGAATGCGGGCAAGTTCCTTGTTACCTTCACTCTGCGTGTAACCAATCCTGGCGAGGTACCTCTCGCAAACGTCCAAGTCCAAGACGATTTGGTTGCCGCTTTCGGCAGCGCAGCCAATTTTAGTGTTGTGCCCGGTTCCATCACTGGTACCGCAGGCGGAGACCAGTCTTTCAACGGTGGTGATACAACCGATGTGAATGGTGGCGCGCTCACGGCCAATACTCAGCTTGTTTTAGATGGTGGCAACTTGGCTCCGGCAGAGTCACGAGACATCACATTTGATGTTTTGATTGAACCTGGAGCTGGTTCTGGACCCTTCTCCAACCAAGCAACCGTTCTCGCCAACCCCGTGGACGGCAACGGAGCTGTGGCCACAAACGTGATTGTTCAAGACCGTTCGTCCAATGCCAACTCGGTAGCAAACTTAAACGTAGATGCCGATGAGGACGATCCGGATGACACTGTTAATAACGGACCGGGAACCACATTCACTTCAGCAAGTGGTACTCCCAATGTTGTTCGGGTTGACGGCGATAATGACCCTAGTAATAACGATTCGCCGACGGTTATTGCGATTCCCACCGCACCACGCATTGGTGTGACGAAGCAAGTTATCGACGTGACGCCTGTGGGTGGAGGACAGTTCGATGTCACCTACCGCCATATCGTTCAGAACGTCGGTACGATTCCTCTAACTGGCGTTCAGTTGAATGAGAATCTCACGACCACCTTCAGGCAGGGTGCTGCGGATGGCGTTACGGATTACGCCGTC
>CALIJJ010000285.1 GCA_938017515.1 uncultured Pseudanabaenaceae cyanobacterium | reverse complement strand
ACCACCTACGACAATGCCCAGGCCCTCTCTGCCCTGGTTGCCTATGCCCAACAGCAACCCCAGCCGCCCAATTTCACCACGACAGTGCAGCTCGACGGCACTCCCCTCGCGCAGCAGACCTTCAAGGGCTATGACCAAACCAGTGGCTCGGTGACGGTGCCCATGGCCGAGTTGCCGCGTGGTGCGTCTGAACTGTCCTTGGAAAAGTCAGGGCCAGGACTGCTGCATTACCTGACGGCCTATCGCTATCGTCCCGAAGGCAATCCTGCGGGTCGTCTCCAGGGTCTACGGATTACGCGCAATGTCCATTCCGTGAGTCGCCCGACTGACGAGTCGCTGTACCAACTGGGATTGCAGGCCGTGAAGCAACCCCTCAAGCTCAATGCAGGCGAAGTCTTTGATATTGGCTTGGAAATCATCACTGATCATCCGGTGAATCATGTCATCATTACCGATCCGTTGCCTGCTGGCCTCGAAGCGGTGGATACCGCATTTCAGACTAGCAATCCGGCGCTAGCGGCTCAGCGAGATAGCTGGCAGATCGACTACCAGGAACTGGGTCGCGATCGCATCCTGGCCTATGCCGATCAACTCGATGCTGGCGTCTACACCCTGCACTACCTCGCCCGTTCCGTCACCCCCGGTAGCTTCCTCTGGCCTGGCTCTGAAGTTTCCCTGGAGTTCGCGCCTGAGGAGCTGGGTCGCACTGCAACGGCAACCCTGGAGGTGGAGTAAGGGTCTCTAAATGGTCGGTCTTGCATTGGTGAGCGGAATCGCGATATTGAGGGTGGTGCCATGGCCAGGGCTGCTGAGCAATTCAAAGTGGCCCTCAAAACGAGCGGTGCGTTCGCGGATACCGATAAGCCCAAAACCGTTGAGCCCAAAACCGTTTTTCTCGAAGGGCTGACTGGTCTCAAACCCCACGCCGTCATCCACGATGCGTAGGCTGATGTGATCGGTTTGAAAGTGCAGCGTGAGGTCGAGCCGGGTGGCCTGGGCGTAGCGCAGGGCATTGGTGATCGCTTCCTGGGCAATACGCAGTAGGTTGAGTTGAATGTCATCGGGGAGGCGCACGACATCGCCTTTCAGCTGGAAATGGGTGATCAGGCCGGTGTCCCGCTGCGTCTCATTGAGGACTTTCCGGAGCGCATCAGGTAGCGTATCCGTTTCCAGTGCCTCGGAACGGAGAACTTGCACCGAATGCCGAGCCTCCCTTAGGCCACGCCGGGCTAGGTCGCGAGCACGAAGAATATAAATATGGGCCTGGTTGAGGCGATCCAGGTTTTGATCGCTTGTGTTCGAGTGACCGCTTGGGCTTGTATTCGCACCATCACTTGTATTCGCACCATCACTTGCATCCGCACCTGTATTCGAACCGCCATTGGAATGGTTACGGGGCGATATGGAATGGTTGCTGGGTGAGTTAGGAGCCGTCAGCGCTCGGACGGCCTCAAGCTGAAGCGAAATTCCCGTAAACGTCTGGGCGAGGGTGTCATGAATTTCGCGTGCGAGGCGGTTACGTTCATCGAGGAGGGCAGAGGCTTGGGCCTTTTCAAGCTGTTGTTGCTCGAAGGTATGAAGTTGCCACAGTGCAGCCAACATCAAACTGGTCAAACCAAAGATAACCAGACCCATCAAGTTGAGCATACGCAACTGCTCATTGATTTCAGAAAGGGGCATCACCAGGGCCACCGACCAATTCGCCGATTGCAGGGGGAGGTAGGCGATATAACGCGGTTTACCATCCATCCAAATCCGGTCAATTCCCTGTTGGCGCGCGACCATGCGCCGGTAAATTGCCGCAAGCTCCGGCTCTGTTTCAGCGAGAAGACTCGGGGCCTGATGCTCTGACGTGGACATGAGCCTTAAGTCAGGGTGGACGATGGCGCGCCCTTCAGAATTGAGGAGAAAGGCATAGCTCTGTTGACCATAACGGAGCTGATTAACGTACTGCTGAATGCGGTCAATCTTCATGCCGCCATGGATGACCCCTATGGCTGAAGCGGTGAAATTGTCCTTCGATCGATCTGGAGAATTTGATTGCACCGGGGACGGAATCGGAGCAGAGATGGCAATGACCGGGTCGCCTGTTGCTCGGCTAATGAAGGGATCATCGATATGGGGACGTCCGGCGATCGCCTCCTGAAACCATTGGCGATCGCTGGCATCCACCAGACGATTGTCCGCGGTGGTATATCGCTGGCCCTGGGCATTGGAAAGCCCTAAAAAAAGAAAGTCAGACAGTCGCGTATTTTCGGCTGTAAGGTACGGGCCAACAATGTCCCAGTCGCCGGACTGGCTCTGGGTCGTGTTGGCAATGGTTTCGATAATGGCCCGGTGATTACTCAGCCACTGATCAATCTCATCAACCCCCTTTTGCACTTCTAAAAGTGCGCTTCGCTCAATATTTTCGAGCGTGCTCTTGCGAATAACCTGGTAACTCCCATAGGCGCAAAAGCTGGAGAGCAAAACAGCGGCCCCTAAAAGAAGCCGTACTCTCTGATTCCGGAGCTGTGCCATGGGTAAAAGAGGCTTAGCCATCACGATTGCTCCCTGCTAATCGGGAGTATCACTTCGAGGCGGGTGCCTTGGTTCATATGGCTGGTCAGTTGGAACTCTCCCCCCAGACGAGCAACCCGTTCGTGAATACCAATTAGACCAAACCCCCGATTTTCCGACAATTCGTGGGGATTAAACCCCACACCATTATCAACAATACGCAGACTAATTTGATCGATTTGAAAACTGAGGGTGAGTTCTAACTGGGTCGCCTCGGCATAGCGCAGGGTATTCGTAATGGCTTCTTGGGCAATACGCAGGAGGTTCAGTTGAATGTCATCGGAGAGAGAAACATCATCACCTTCCAGATAAAACTGGGTGGTGAGCCCCGTGTCACGTTGGGTTTGCGCTAAGGCTTTGCGCAGCGCATTCGGCAGCAGCTCCGTTTCGAGGGCATCGGAGCGCAGCGCCTGCACCGAGTGTCGCGCTTCGAATAGGCCCCGGCGGGCAAGGTCACGGGCACGGAGAATATAGCCCTGGGCTTGGTCGAGGCGATCCGGAGGGTCGGGCACGCCATGGGGAGGTTCCTCCGGAGGCTGGGCCGAGGGCCGAGACGTCGATTGAGATGTCGATTGAGATGTCGGCTGAGACGTCGGCTGAGATGTGCTCAGGGCACGCACGGCTTCCAGCTGCAGCGAAATCCCGGTAAACGTCTGGGCCAGCGTATCGTGAATTTCGCGGGCAAGGCGGTTGCGTTCTTCCATGAGCGCCTTGGCAAGGGCAGCTTCTTGTTTGGCCTGTTCCTGAATCGCTTGCTCTTGGCGCACTTTGTCCTGATAGATCGCACTCCCCACGCAACTTGCCGCGGTCTGAAACACAGCCAGTTCGGGCGGGGTAAGCTGGCGAGCCTCCCTACAGTAATCCATGAACATCAACCCCCAAAAGTCCTGGCCGAGAAAAATCGGCACAGCATAGGCATGGAGCGTTCCCAGTTCAGTGAGCTTGCTTCGAAAGGGCTCAGCGAGTTCCCCCACCAATCCGCCCACCGCTTCTCCCGCTTTCAGTTGCTCAGTCCAATCGGGAAAATCACTGGCGGGCATAATGCAGAGTTCCTCCGCATCCATTTGTCGCGGCAAATCATCAAGGCTCCATTCATAGAGCAGCTGGAAGGCATCTTGCCCCTGGCTGCTGTTCCCCTGGAAGTTGCTCTGAAGATCGGGCTGAAAATTGGGCTGAGGCTCAGAAGAACGAGCAGATGCGCTAGGGGAAGAACTAGCGAAAGCACTAGCCAAAAAGCTAGCAGAGGAGAAATGGGATGGCCGATACATCATGATGCCGAGGCGATCGCAGGCTAGGTTTTTGCCCAAGGTCGTCAGGGCTGCCGCCACCCCCGTGCCCACATCCTCACTGGAAAGCAACTGCTTCGCGGCAATGGCCGTTGTTTCCAGCCAGCGATCGCGAGTGGAGAGGATTCCATTGGCAACCTCCAGTTCATTAGCTCGCTGGGCTTGCTCCCGTTCAATCCGGGCAACACGCTCCGCAGCTTCGCGAGCGGCACGGGTGCGATCGCGTTCTAGGGCATTGCCCAGCGCCGTCGCTGCCGTTGCTAAAACAACAATTTCGGCTTCACGCCAGGCTCGCTCCTCCCAGCAATCATCCAAGCCCAACAATCCCCACCAGTCTCCCGCCACCCAAATAGGCACCCCAACCAGGGAGCGAGCTTGGCCCAGCAAACGATCTTCGGAACAAATACCATCGAGTTCACGGGCCAAAAACTGGGTCGCACGGCCTTCCCGCAAAGGGGTCGTCAAACGCTCGGGAAAGGCGTTGACAGGCACGGGAAACTGTCCCCCAGTTTCACATTTGGCGGGAATCGTGGGGGCATCCCATTCATGGTCAAGGTGGAACCACTCTTCATCGGTCTTTTCATCGCGGGACAGTCGCAGAACGTAGGCACGGCATTGCTGGGTTCCCTCCCCTAAAATCTTCAGCATGGCGGGTAGCGCAACATCCAGATCATCGTTGGCCACCAGGCATTGGACCGCCGCATTGACACAGTTGAGTAGGCTGTCACGGGCCTGGAGCTGTTGGTTCGCGTGACTCACCAAACTCAACAGATCATTGTAGGTTTTGACCATGTAGCCAATTTCATCCGGCCGATGGTCTTGCTGCGGATGATAGCGCTGTCCCCAATGGTCTGCGGTCTGGCGACCTTCTAAAAATCGGGTGAAGTGAACAATGCGGCAAATCGGATCGGCGATCGCCATCATCAGGCCCCCCGACCCCAACACAATCACGAGAATCAAACCACTGGTGCTGAACAACAAAAAACGTTTTAGATGCTGTTCTTGGTCCCGCAGTTGCTGTTGGCGGTCCTGCTCAATTTGATCCAGCACCTGAGTCAGGCGTTCGCCCACCTCGCTGCTCTGTCCTCGGACCAACTGATCCGCCACACTGTAGTCGCTTGTATCTAGGCCCTTTGTATCTAGGCCCTTTGTATCTAGGCCCTTTGTATCTTGCTTATTTTTATCTGGGCTATTTTGGCCTGAGAGGAAGAGCGCAATGCCCTGGTCATAGGCCTGCATCAGTTGCTCATGTTGATGCTGAAAGTCCTCCAGCTTGTCCCAATAGGGTTGGGCCAACGGATTGGCGAAGAGGGCATCCACTTCTTCCTCTATCTGCACCGTTGTCGCCTGGATACGAGCGGAATAGGCTTGGAAATCGTCTGGATTATGACCACGCAACAAGAGGTTTTTGCGACTTTTCGCCTGACGAATAAAGGCATCATTAACCTGTTCAACCGCCTCACTGATGGCCTCAAACTCCTGCGCCGACCGCTGAAGCGCTTGAAAATTGCGGTTGACGTAGTAGAGCGTGCCAGAGAGGGTCACGATCAAAAACAGACTATAGCCACCTAGCAGCGTCAAGGTTTGACGCAGAAGGCTATATTTTTGCGAGGGGCGACCTGCTAGCGCGTCTGCCTGAGCCAAATCAGGGGCAGTCTCAAATCCTGGGTCAAATCCCTGGCCAGAGTCTTGTGCAGTCATAGGATGCAGTGATAAAAGCGCAAGTCATGGGTGGAGAAGCACAAGACTATTCATCCAGACGAACCAACCCCCGGCGCAAAGCCGTGACAACGGCCTGGGTGCGATCACTCACCCCCAACTTTTGAAAAATATGATTGATATGGAATTTGACCGTGCCCTCTGAAATACTCAGCGCCTCAGCCAGAGCCGCGGTACTGCTACCGAGGACCATGAGCTGGAGGACATCCCGCTCACGGTCCGTCAGATCTTCGCTGTCCATGCGCTCCGCAAGCTTGAGGGCAACGTTCGGAGGCAGGTAGCGCTTACCGCTGTGAACCGTACGGACGGCGTCGATCAAGTCCTCAAAATCCGCATCTTTGAGGATGTACCCTCGGGCACCGGCCTGAAGCCCCCGGTAGATATCTTCATCGGTGTCGTAGGTCGTGACGATGATGATCTTGGCTTCGGGACTGGCCTCACGGATACGGGCGATCGCGTCTACGCCTTCGAGATTGGGTAACCGTAGGTCCATCAGCGTGATGTCAGGCTGATGCTCCTGATGCAAGGCAACGGCCTCTAAGCCATTGCGTGCTTCAGCAATGACAACGAAGTCCTCTTGCAGTTGAAGAATGGAAACAATACCCTGGCGAACGATGCCGTGGTCTTCAGTCACCAGAATTGTTATGGGAACCTTGGGAACAGTCATGAGAAACACTGATGTCAGAGCCCATGCCATTATCGTCGATGCGTCGGCCAATTTAATCCGGGTTAAAGCTGAAGCCCCTCCACCGTTCGAGCACCTTCGGAGTCCCATGAGATGCAAGCCATGACAGTGAAGCCCGACGCTTGACCCAATATTGAGTGGGTTCAGGGAGTGTATTCAGCAGCCTATTCCAATGGCTCAAAGCTCGTTGCTGAAAGTGATCTGACCGGCTGAAACGCTATAAACCGGCCGAAATTCTAGGTTCTGTTGCGAAGGCAAGAATCTCATAGGTTTTCATCTCGCCCTTGCCTTTGATCGGTGTGTCCCCCAGTGCTCGCACTGCGAAACGCTTCGACTCATCCCGCATCAATAACCGCTGCGTCCTCTGGCTCACCTGAATTCCCCCATCAATCCCCTGGGACTCCATCCGACTGGCAATATTCACCGTATCGCCCCAGAGATCGTAGCTAAATTTCTTAATGCCGATGACCCCTGCCACCACAGGGCCTGTGTGAATGCCAACGCGCAGGCGTAGATCTTCCCCGGTTTCCTGGGCAATTTCGGCAATGGCTCGCTGCATAGCGATCGCCAACTCCACCATCGCCCCTGCATGGTCCGATCGCGTCTCCGGCAACCCTCCCGCCACCATGTAAGCATCACCCATCGTCTTGATCTTCTCCAGCTGATGTTGTTCCACCAACCGATCGAAGGCAGAAAAGATCAAATTGAGCAGGTAGACTAATTTTTTGGGCGACATCTGTGACGACAAAGGTGTGAAACCAACAATGTCCGCGAACATCACCGTCACCTCGTTATAGCCCTCCGCAATGGGACGCGGTTCATGCTTGAGCCGATGGGCGATAGGGGCAGGCAAAATATTCAGCAGGAGCTGCTCAGACTTCTCCTGCTCCAACGTGAGTGCCTGTAACAGTGCTTGGGTTTCAGCACGGGACACAAAACCACGCACAGGATCAGCGCCCTGTCGGGTCGGCCCTGGGACAAGCTGCACAAAACTGAGTCCGAGCGCCAAAGTCGTAATCAGAAACAGAATCAACCGCAACGCCTGCAGTCCACCCAGTAGCCCCAAAATGGAACCATTGAGCCCCAGGAGTTGCGGCATCAAACGTTGCTGGATGAGAAGTTGGCCCCCAAGGGCGAGGAGAACAATCCCCCCCAACAACCCTGCGGGCCAACATTGTCTGACTCCCTGATCGTTCCTTTTTTGTAACATTCGCCACAGTTTTGATGACTCTTTGGCGACAAATACAGATGGGGAAAATGCATAGGAAGAAGACATAGAGAGAAGCTGTGATAGGTCACGAAGCTGCTGTATGACCTGAGTTTTTCAGTGGTTAACCTGATTTTTCTCTGGTCTTGATGTTGTATACATTGCGTCTATTAGCTGTTCCGTACAGTCCGTATAGATTCGGTTTAAAGTTTGAATGAAGCTTCTGTACAAAAACGGTTTGATGGGGAACATGGCACACTAAAACAAAGCGCTATGCTCTGACTTCTCTCGGCTTCTCTTGCTTTCATGCCAACGCCCCTCCCCTCCCCTCCGTCCCCTGGCTCCCCTTCAGCCCCCCCTCGGCACCTCGGGAATTTGCGCAATTGGACCTGGCGAGGGCGGCGTATTCGCTACAGCTTTTCCCCTGCACGCGTTTCCCCTGCACCCATGACAACGGCAGGCAATCCTCCGATTTTGTTAATCCATGGATTTGGTGCGGGGTTGGGGCACTGGCGCCATAACATTGAGACCCTGAGCCAAAACCATACGGTCTACGCCATCGACTTACTGGGCTTTGGCAATTCAGAAAAGGCCCATGCTTGCTACAGTCCCCTGCTCTGGGCCGATCAAATTTATGAGTTCTGGGCAACCTTCATCGGCACACCCACGATTCTGGTTGGCAACTCCCTGGGCTCAGTGACCGCGATGATGGCCGCAGCCAAATATCCCGCCATGGTTCAGGCGCTTGCCTGGATCAATTTGCCCGACTCCTCCGTTCTCGCACCGTCGCTTTCCACAGGGGTACGGCGTGGCCGCAAAACCCTATTTCGTTTGCTACGTCCACTTACCGCAAGCCTTCGCTACTTCTTTACCTCGCCGCTGATTATCAATCCACTGCTGACCGCAATTCGACCCCGTCGCATCCTCACGGGCTTTGCTAAAAATGCCTACGTCAATAAGGCCGTGGTTGATGACGAGCTGATGGATATCTTGGGATTGCCGCCCTACGATCGCGGCTCTCGTCAGGCGTTGCGGGCCATGACCCGGTTCGTCGGCAATGTGCCGGATCAATATCGGGCCCGCTATGTCTTGCCCAAATTGACCGTGCCGATGCTGCTGATTTGGGGCAAGCAGGACATGCTGGTGCCGCCGATTCTAGGCCCCAAGATTGCGGACCTTAACCCGCGTATCCGCCTGGTCGAAATGGATGAAGCAGGGCACTGTCCCCAGGATGAGTGTCCTGATCGCATTAATCCGCTGATCCTGGACTGGATTGCAGAGATTTCGCCGATGCAACCGACTGAATAAGCACGACTTAACAAGAGATTACTCTTGGTTCCTGGGACGGCAGTCTTACCGTAAAATGGAAAGCTTCACGCATCTTAAGCGCCACATCTGTTTGGGGCGATCGCACCACTATGAAGCACACCATTTCTGTCCTGGTCGAAGACGAGTCAGGCGTTCTCTCTCGCATTGCCGGTCTCTTTGCCCGTCGCGGTTTCAACATTGAAAGTTTGGCCGTGGGTCCCGCTGAGCAGGGCGGTGTCTCCCGCATCACGATGGTTGTGCCGGGGGATGATCAGGTGATTGAACAGTTGACCAAGCAGCTCTACAAACTGGTCAATGTGTTGAAGGTGGATGACATCACCGAGAAGCCTTCGGTGGAGCGGGAGCTGATGCTGTTGAAGCTAAATGCGGACAGCAAGTCCCGTTCGGAAGTGATGCAGTTTGTACAGATCTTCCGCGCCAAGATTGTCGATATTGCCGATGATTCACTGACCATCGAAGTCGTGGGTGACCCGGGCAAAATGGTGGCGATCGTACAGGTGCTCCAGCGTTTTGGCATTCGCGAAATTGCTCGCACCGGCAAGATCGCACTGACGCGAGAATCTGGGGTCAATACGGAATATTTGAAGTCGCTCCAGGCTCAAGTTTCGCAAATCGCCTAGGGATTGATGTCGGCAAGCAGGAGCAGCGATCGCTCTCTATTGCAATCACAACTCGCATGTTGGGCTTAGGAGAGCCGCTGCGGGGCCTTTGTGTATCGCCTGAAAACTCATCAGGATTCACATCCGCTTCCCTGAGCCTGAGCTAGGATGGAGCCAATCGTCTTGCCGACCTAGCGCGCATTCCCATGGATCTGGCCGAAAGCCTCAGTATGGCGGTCAAAACCCTGACCGCCAACAAACTCCGCAGCACCCTCACCATGCTCGGCATCATCATCGGCAATGCCTCTGTCATTTCCATGATTGGCATTGGTCAGGGTGCCCAAAAATTGGCTTCGGAGCAGTTCGAGTCCCTGGGCCCCAACGTGTTATTCGTGGTGCCCGGTACCCGCGAAGCCCGACGAACCACATTTGATTTGCCCCAAACCCTGGTGGTTGCAGACGCAAAGGCGATCGCCGAGCAGGTCCCCTCCATCGAAGCCGTTGCCCCCCAGATCAGCAACCAATATCTGATCAGCTATCGCGGCAATAATGCCTCCAGCAGCACCATCGGTACCACCCCTGAATTCCTGATTGTGCGCAGCTTTGAAGTGGGTCAGGGTCGATTTATAACCAATGACGACATCGATCGCAACCAGAGCGTTGCAGCGCTAGGGGCAGAGTTGGCGGAGAAACTGTTTGGCGATGAAGATCCCCTAGGCAAACAGGTGCGCGTGCGCAATGCCTCATTCCAGGTGGTGGGCGTGATGAAAAGCAAGGGCTCGTTCCTCGGCCAAAACCAGGACGATGCGATTTACCTGCCCATTAGCACCATGGCCAATCGCCTGGTCGGGCGCACGTCGCCCTTTGGCACCCAGGTTACGTTTATTTCCGTGTCCGCCAAAGATGAAAACAGCGTTACGGCGGCTAAATTTCAGATCGAGAACTTGCTGCGCCTGCGCCATAAAATCACCGATGAGGACGACTTTGGCGTGGATACCCAAAAGGATATTCTCACCATTGTGGGGACGGTCACAGGTGCTCTGACGCTGATGCTGTCGGCGATCGCGGCGATCTCCCTCCTCGTCGGCGGTATCGGCATCATGAACATCATGTTGGTCTCCGTCTCCGAGCGCACCCAGGAAATTGGTCTGCGCAAGGCCATTGGCGCGACTCAAAAGGACATTTTGGTGCAGTTCATTATCGAAGCTGTGATTCTGTCGGCGGCGGGGGGGGCCTTTGGCACGGCGCTGGGGGTCAGTGGCATTGTGCTGGTGGGGGCTTTCTCGCCGCTGAAAGCTGCGGTGTCTCCAGCGGCGATCGTGATGGCGGTGAGTATTTCTGGAGGCATTGGCCTCGGCTTTGGGGTGTTGCCCGCCCGTCAGGCCGCGAAGCTGGACCCGATTGTGGCGTTACGCAGTATTTAGTCAGGCAGTGTTTGAGTAAGCGGACACCAATTTCTTGCTGACCGGGCTTCGACTTCGCTCAGCCCTCGACCCTGGCAGTTTCGCGGGTTGGGCGGATCCGGTCCCGCTGAGCTTATGTCGAAGGGAAAGCAGCAGCGGCAAGGGCTATGTTTATTTCAGGCCACTGACTTAGTCGCACCAGCCAGTATTTAGTCGCACCCAGTCGCACCAGGATTGACTAGTCGCACTAGGGTTGAGTTGTATCTGAAGCTAAAGCAGCGTCTTTTGCGGATGAAGGGTGAGCAGTATCTAGATTGCTGAACGAACTTGAACTTAGCTGTAGTTTTTGAGACAGGTTCGTACAAACTGAGCGATCGCCGTTCTCAGGTATTAGCGTGGGAGGACGTCTATATGTTTTGCGGTGCCTATGAGTGTTGTTGCAGCCCGTCGTTACGGGGAAGAACTATTTTTCGCTGCTGACAGTATTCGCATTGCTGGGGGCTACCGCCAGGAACATGCGCGGGTTGCGGGCCATGAACAGGGCAAACTCTTTGAGATCAATGGCATGGTCATTGGCAGCGTGGGACGGATTATGGAGCTGAGCTTCATGCAAATTTTTGCCCGTAACCATAAGCCTGCTGCGACCACCGCAGAGTCGGTGTTGGACTTCATGTTGGAGTTCTATCGTTGGGCAAAGTCAAAGGATGAGTCTTTTGGTCGGCACAATGAATACCTGATTGGGATTGAACGGGAGATTTTCCGGGTTTCTGAAAGCTATTTGGTTGAGAAGATCAATGAATTTGCTGCGATCGGGGCGGGGGAAGACTTTGCTCTGACGGCGATGTACCTGGACAAGACTCCGGAGGAAGCAGTGGATATTTCCAATGAGCTGTGTATCTATTGCTCTAGCCCGACCCATGTGGTGCGGGTTCCTGCCGGTAATGCTTAGATTTCGCGTCTCCTGATCCGTCTCGAACTCCAATCTCGAACTCCAATCCCAGACGACTGAATGGGTGGGGGATTTTCAATAATTTTTGGGTGCCTCGGTGATATTCCTTGCGGAAAGGTTGGCATTTCCCCTGAATCTGATGGGAAATGCTACAAGGGAAGTGAATCCATGGAGGGATTGCTGCGATGACGGATCCGGTAACGCTGACGACGGGGGCGATTGTGGCGATCGCCGCGAGCAAGTTTATCGAAGGAGCCGGGGCCAAGGTCGGCGAATTGGTGACGGGCGGGACGCTGAAGCAGGCGGGGACGCAGGTCTCGAAGTTGTGGGGGTTGATCAAGGGCAAATTTGCCGGGAATCAGCGGGCGGAGGAGGCCCTGGGCAAGGTGGAGGCGGGGGATGCGTCGGCACTGACGAAGCTGGAGGTTTATCTGGATGATGAGCTGGCGGAGCCCCAGAATCAAGCCTTTGCGACGGAGGTTCGACAACTTGCTCAGCAAATTATTAACGTGCAGCAGCAGGTGCAGGTCCAGCAGACGAATGTGAATCAAGGCCGGGATCAATTCATCGTCAACAATCCCACCGGGGATTTGAAATTGGGTGGTTCGTAAGTTTCCACGAATTAGAACAGCCGTGAACCAGGACAACCGCAATTTCGGGCGCGATCAAATTATCATCAATTACCCCAGTGGCAATGTTGTCATTGGGAATCCGGTGTCGCTGACGGTGACGGTGAGCGAGATTCTGCCAGAGGCGCAGCATTGGCAATCCCGAGCGGAAGAGGAACAGATTCTGAGCTATCTGGCCGATGGGGTGCGGATGGTGGGGATTGTCGGCGCAGGGGGTTACGGCAAGTCGGCTCTGGCAGCGCAGTTGGTCAAAACCATCCGAAAACAGAATTTAGAGCAAGCTGACCCATCGGTATCGGTATTTGATCGGGTTTTGATTGCCAATTTTCAGACACCTGTGGATTTTCAGACCTTTGGCCGCTGGCTGGGGCAGAAGTTTGGCTATGAGCCTGCAGCGGATTGGAGCGACGAACAACTTGCGACGGAGGGGTTGAATTGGTTGGTGAAGCAGCGGTGTTTGTTGGTATTGGACAACCTGGAAGCTTTGCTGCAATCCAAGGAACTATGGTTTCCCTATGGCCGCTTTTTGGGCCGCTGGTTAGGAGGTGCAGGACAAGGGACGGTGTTACTGACAACGCAGATTCGACTGGAACTCCCTACGGCGAATTGGGAGTGGGTTCCTTTACGGGGGTTGCGTTTAGAGCAGGGGGTTGAGCTGTTGCAGGCGCAAGGTGTCGAGGGAGAGACGACGGACTTAAAGAGCTTTGTGGAAGCAGCAGGTAGACATCCGTTGCTGTTGCAATTGGCCGCGACGTGGCTAAAGCGTCAGGCTAAGGAGAACGACGAACCGGCGGAGATTTATCGGTTGCAGCAGGATGATGTGACACTGCTGCGACGGGTGACGGAACGGCATCGCGATGCAGAGGTGAGTGTCGGGACGGTGTTGGATTGGAGTTTTGAAGCGCTGGAGCCGGAGTGGCTGCGGGCGTTGCTGTGGCGACTGAGTTTTTTGCGGCAGGGGTTTGGGCTGGAGGCGGCTCAGGCGATGGTGGATGAGCCGGTGGTGGATGAGCCGGTGGAGCTGGCGGAGTTGCGGCGGCTGGCGCGGTGGAGTTTTTTGCAGGAGCAGCGGGTTGGGGAAGAGCGGGTTTGGCAGTTTAGTTTTTTGCCATTGATTCAGCGATATTTGCGTAGTGGCGCGGCGGAAGTGGAGCAGGAGCAACTGGCCCATCGGCGAGCGATTAAATATTTTGAGCAGAATGGCGAGGCTGAGCCTAAAACCTTAGAGCAAGCTGAGCCTACCTTTGAGCGGTTCCATCACCACTGTGAGTTGGAAGACTATGCTGCGGCAGATGAGGCAATGGATAGCTGTCATAACGTGCTGAGGCGGCAGGGGCATTACCGCGTTCTGTTGCCGATTTACGAGCAATTGACCCAGCAGTGGTCTGTCGCATTAGGTCCCGATGCGGAAACCAAGCAAAAGCTGGGTTGGGCTTGGAGCCGTCTAGGGAATTTGTATACTTCTCTCAGTCAATATCACCAAGCCATTGAGGCCCATGAACAGGCCCAGCGATATTTTCAGGATGCTGAATTTACGAAAGGAAACTCAGCGGCATTGATGCACTTGGGCAATGCCTATCAATCGTTAGGGAAGTATCACGAAGCCATTGACTATCACTCTCAGTCCTTGGAAATTCGGCGTGAAATCGGCGATCGCAACGGTGAAGCCAATTCCTTAGGTAATCTGGGCAATGCCTATCAATTGTTAGGGAAGTAT
>CALIJJ010000284.1 GCA_938017515.1 uncultured Pseudanabaenaceae cyanobacterium | reverse complement strand
ATGGGAGAGGGGCTTTTTTACTCCCCTTCCCCCATCATTGGGGGCAAGGGGTCGGGGGATGGGGGCGGCTGTCAGGTTTGTGCAAGCGGTCTAATACGAACGCTTTCAATCCAATCTTGACCGGCTAGGGGACAACCATGGTCGCAGCGCTCCACGACAAAGCCTTGCTCCTTGGGACCGGTGCAGATAAAATCAGCAATTTTGGCTTCGTCCTCGACATCGAGCAGGTTCATCGGCTTCCCTGGCATGTCAATGCCAACAATGGGGATAGAGAATAGGGGGAGCCTACATCATTGATCCTAATCTGGATGACCCGTGTCAAAGTTACAAAACTGTCATTAAACGTGGTGCCCAAGAAACGTAGTACCCAAGAAATGTGGTGTCCAAGAAGCATGGTGCCCAAGCTTCATTGGGAGCGGTTTAGATTCTTGGGACCGTAGGACCAGAGGCGGAGATGCTTTTGCTCCACATTATTACAAGTTTGTAATTTAGCTGATGGTATGTCTGTCATTTTTGAGTGCTGTACTCAAGGTGCGTTGAGATGCATCTCGGTTTCCCAAGGGTTGCACTCGGATAAGTTGTTTAACTCTGTAAGTTTCAATGTCGATATTGATTGAACCTAGACAATTCGTTGCTTCTGCAATACGTAAGAACCTACAGCGCTCTACAGTCGTGCTGTTTTTTGGGACGCTTTTCGTTGGAATCCCGATCGCTCAGGCGGGTGAGACAGATGCCCTAGAAACCTCTCTGAAAGGCGATCGCCCGCTCCAGGTATCGCAGCCTTCCCCTCAGCTCGCAGCCATGACTGAGCTGAATCAGTCCTTTTCCCAAGCGGTGATCATTCCCGCCTATGTCGAGTTGACGGAGCAAACGGAATCGCTTCTCCAGGCGAGTCAAACCTTTGAGGCGGAACCCACGGAAACACATTTAATTGCATTACGAAAGGCTTGGCTCAAGGCCGCATCGAGTTGGGCGGAGACGGGAGCCTTTGCCTTTGGCCCGATTCATTCCCTTGGCTACAGCGCGGCCTTGGATTCTCCCTGTGATGCTGCGAGTATTGAGGCTTGGATTCAAGTGTCCTTGGAAAATGCCAATGGTGGTGATACAACCTTACTGCGGCCAGCGATGCAGGGATTTGAGGCGATCGCCTACGTTCTCAAGGGTGACGACGGTGAGAAATCCCTGGCTGACTTCTCTCGCGGGGAGCGGCAATATCTGAGCCAGCTTGCGGTGATGGCCAACGATACGGCCCACAATATTCTGGACGTGTGGCAAACAGGCTGGAATGGCTATTCGCCCTATGCGGCTGTGCTGGAAACGGCGGGGGAACCTGGTAATGGTTTCTACCTCTCGGAAGAAGCTGCCACGGAAGAAATTGTTCGCACGGTCGTGAATCACTTGGATGTGATGGTGGGAGAGGTGCTACCGGAATTATTAGAGACGTCGCAGGAGCAAGCAGAGCCGGGAGCGGTGGACCTACAGATGTTGCGCAGTCGCTTGCAGGGGATTCAAGCAGCCTATGGGGGACGCTATCCTGCGGCCCAGTCGAAGGCGGCGGGGATTGCTCAACTGGTGGCGATCGCCAATCCTAGGGCCCATCGGCAAGTTCAGCAATCTCTCACGATGGCGATGGCGGGGGTGAACCAGGCGATCGCCAACCCCAGCAACCCCGAAGCGCTAGCGATGAGCTTAGAGGCTTTGACAACGGTCCATGAGCTTCTGGATACAGAGGTTTTAGCCCAAATCCAACCGCAGGAATAGGCTGTCTATCCCTGCGTTTCTATGCTCACTACCCCACTCCTCTCAACCCCACTCCTCTCAACCCCATTTGAATGATGCGATTTCCATCCCTCTCCATTCTGCTGCCCAAGCGCTGGCGGTTTAGCGTTCTGTCAATTCTGACTACGGTCTTAACGATCACCGTCGGCATTTTTCTCTCTGTTTCCGTCAGTGCTCGACTGTCCCCCATGGCCTCTGCGGGAGATGCAACCACGTTTAACCGCACCTCCAGTGCCTACGAAGACGCTCCCCCCAACCTTACTGCTCAGGGGATTGAAGATCACGACCTGGGTGACGAAGCCTTTGAAGAAGCCTTTGTGTTGACGCCCGGCCATGAAAACGCAGGTCTTGGTCCTGTGTTCAATAATGCTTCCTGCGTGGGTTGCCACATTCGCAATGGCCGGGGCATGCCGGAGCCTGGACAGTTGCTGTTGCGGGTGACGGATACAACGGCACTGGATGACTTGCAAAAATCTGCGATGGATAAAGTCGAGCGGCTGAAGAATGCCCCGCCCGTCCGTGGTTTGGGGAATCAGGTGCAAGATTTCAGCGTTGTGGGAACAACCCCAGAGGCTAACGTCGAGATTTTGTGGAAAGAAGAGGCTGGGAGTTATGGGGATGGGATGCCCTATCGGTTGCGATCGCCCCAATTTAACGTCACCCTCCCTGACGGTGACCCCTTGCCCGACACGGTTGCTGTTTCGCCTCGGATTCCTCCCCATGTCTACGGCTTAGGTCTCTTGGAAGCGATTCCCGAAGCAGATATTTTGGCTCTCGCGGATCCAGACGATCAAGATGGTGATGGCATTTCAGGACGCCCCAATCGGGTTTGGGATGTCGTGAAGCAAGAGCTGACGCTCGGACGTTTCGGCTGGAAGGCCAATGCGCCTAATCTTTTGCAGCAGAGCGCAGAAGCCTATGTCAATGATATGGGGATCACCAACTCGCTGTTCCCTGCTGAGGATGGCAGTACAGAAATTGATGATGCAACCCTAGTGGCTGCGGCTGCCTATTCCCAGACGTTGGCTGCTCCGGCCCGCACGCTTATGGATGACCCCCAGGTGATGCGTGGCGAAAAGCTCTTTTCCGATGCAAGTTGTGTGGCCTGCCACGTTTCAACCTTCAAAACCGGAAAGCATAAGTATCCGTCCCTGGAGAATCAAGACATCCATCCCTTCACCGACATGCTGCTTCATGACATGGGCGAAGGTTTGGCGGATAATCGTCCTGATTTCGAGGCCAATGGTCAGGAATGGCGGACGCCATCGTTGTGGGGCGTGGGTCTCGCCCAAACGGTGTTGCCCTACTCGGGATATCTCCATGATGGTCGCGCTCGCACATTTGAAGAAGCCATTCTTTGGCATGGTGGGGAGGCGGAAAATTCCAAGCTAGCGTTTGACCGGATGCCTAAGGCCGATCGGGATGCTTTGGTGCGCTTCTTGCAGTCGTTGTAGCAATGCTGCATGATCAGCAAGGAAAATTGTAAGGACTTAGGATTCATGACTCAGCGGCTCACGGACAAAGTTGCACTGGTGACCGGCGCATCTCGGGGGATTGGTAAGGCGATCGCCCTCTCCCTGGCTGCTGAGGGGGCCAAGGTCGTGATCAACTATGCCCGCTCCAGTGAGGCCGCTGAGGCCGTGGTGAAGGAAATTGTGGATGGGGGAGGGGAGGCGATCGCCCTCCAGGCCGATGTTTCCCAGGAAGATCAAGTAGATAGCCTGGTCAAGGAAACCAAGGAAAAATTTGGCCGCATCGACGTCCTGGTCAACAACGCAGGCATCACCAAGGACACGCTGCTGCTGCGCATGAAGCCTGCGGACTGGAGTGCCGTGATTGACCTCAATCTGACGGGGGTCTACCTCTGTACCCGCGCCGTCAGCAAGCTAATGCTGAAGCAGCGCTCAGGCCGGATTGTGAATATCTCGTCCATTGTGGGTGAGATGGGTAACCCCGGTCAGGCTAACTATGCGGCAGCCAAGGCAGGCGTGATTGGTTTCACCAAGGCCGTCGCCAAGGAAGTGGCCAGCCGGGGCATTACGGTCAATGCGGTTGCCCCCGGTTTCATCGAAACGGATATGACCCACGGATTGGATTCGGAAGACCTGCTCAAGTTCATCCCCCTGTCTCGTTTGGGGCAGGCGGATGAGGTGGCGGGAACGGTACGGTTCCTGGCGGCGGATCCGGCAGCGGGCTACATCACGGGCCAGGTCATCAATGTGGATGGCGGTATGGTGATGGCTTAGTGTGGTGTGCCGCTCCGCGTAAACAAATATTGCGATTCCGCATAAGTCTGACGGTTTAACCAGAAATACCTCCATAGGACTTTGTTTAAACTGTCAGACTTACGGGGATCAATTTGATGGACAATCCTTCTTCGGCTCGACCGCAGCGGGCGTCGGGCGGCGCAGTTGCATTAGCACTGGCCGGTGTTGGTGGCAACTTAATGGTCGCGTCGGTGGTGACGCTGACCCTCATGGCTGGCATGGTGCTGACGCTGGTGCTGGCTGTTGTTTTTATTATGGGGAGCGAGAACCCGGCGACGGGGTTGGCGATCGCCGCTGCCATCACCCTCGCCTTCAACGCCCTCAGCTTTTTCATTTCGCCCTGGATCATGGACCTGATCCAGAAGTGGCTCTACGGAACCCGCTGGGTGGAATTATCAGAAATTGAACGCTTTAGCCCTGAGACGGGCCGCGTCCTGCGCAAGGTCTGCGACGAGAACAACCTCAAGCAGCCCCGCCTCGGCATCATCGATGACCAAAACCCGACGGCGTTTACCTACGGCACGTTGCCCAACAGCGCACGCCTGGTGGTCAGTCAGGGTCTCTTCACCTATCTCGAAGACGAAGAAGCCGCTGCGGTCTATGCCCATGAATTGGGCCACATCGTCCACTGGGACTTTGCGGTGATGACCATCGCCTCGACGCTGGTGCAGATGTGTTATCTCGTTTATATGTTTGGTCGCCGCGTGAGCGGTGGCAGTGATAATCGGGTTGCCAGTGCCATGCGCACAGCAGCATTGGTGGCCTATATTTTCTATCTCGTCGGTTCCTATCTGCTGCTGTATCTGTCCCGCACCCGCGAGTATCTGGCGGATCATTTCTCGGCCAAGACGACGGGCAACCCCAATGCTCTCTCCCGTGCCCTGGTGAAGATCGCCTACGGCATTGTGGAAGAGGGAGAGCGGAGCAAAGAACCCAGCAAATTGCTGGAGGGTACCCGCGCCCTTGGGATTTACGACGCTAAGGCAGCGACTTCCACGGGAACGGCCTATCGCATTTCCTCCTCGCCGGAAGCTGTGGGTCGTGTGTTCCTCTGGGATATGTTTAACCCCTGGGGCTGGTGGATGGAGCTGAACTCGACCCATCCCCTGACGGGTAAGCGGGTGCGGGCATTGAGTACCTATGCGGAGCAGTTGGGTCTGGCGATCGAGTTTGACATGGGCCGCGTCATTGGTGAGGGCAAGGGCCTCAATAAGAAGCGCCTCTACGGCAACTTTGCCATGGACTTGGTGCTGTACTCCGCAGAGGGCATCGGTTTGCTGGTTGGTGTGATCCTTGGCTTTCTGCTCACGGGAGCTTTTCCGGCTAACCCCGCGCTGATGATAGCGATGCCTTTGTTGGGTCTGGGGCTTGGCATGTTGCTCAAGGCAATGGTGATGTACCCCAAGTTTGCCAATGCTCCCGCAACTGACATTCTGGATCTGATGTCGGATCCCTATGCGAGTCCGCTGCGAGGTAAGCCTGCTAAGTTGCAAGGAAAACTGATTGGTCGAGGGGATGCGGGCAATCGCGTCGGTTCGGACCTGAAGCTGCAGGATGCAACGGGGATGTTGTTCCTGCGCTATGCTTCGCGTTTTGGTGGCCTGGGCAATTTCTTCTTTGGCGCGACTCGGGTGCAGAGCCTGATTGATTCTGAGGTGGAAACGGTGGGCTGGTTCCGTCGGGGCGTTGCACCTTGGATGGATCTGGTTCAGTTCAAGAGTGAGAGCGGCACGATCGTTAACAGCTATCACCGCTTTTGGAAGCTGGTGGTGGGTGTGTTCTTGGTGTTGCTGGGCGGTTTCTTTGCCCTAGTTTAGAACCAACACGGATTGATTCCCCAGACCCCCGGTGTTTCCAAAACACCGGGGGTCTTAGCATTGAGGTAAACGAGCCATGACTATCTCCTCCATCTGGAACCCCGACAAGGTTATCCAAGCCTGGCGCTTCGCCGCCGACGCTCACCAGGGCCAAACAGTCCCTGGCACCGAACTGCCCTACCTCACCCACCTGGGCCAAGTCACCATGGAAATCATGCGAGCCGTTGCCGCAGAACCCGTCTCGCAACCCGACCTCCCCATTCTCTGCGCCATCCTCCACGACATCATCGAAGATACCCCCGTCACCTACGACCCAGTCCTGAAAAAATTTGGCCCAGCCGTTGCCAACGGCGTTCTCGCCCTCACCAAAGATGCAACCTTGCCCACCAAAGCCGAGCAGATGGACGATAGCTTGGTCCGCATCAAACAGCAGCCCCAGGAAGTCTGGATGGTCAAACTCGCCGACCGAATCTCCAACCTCGGCCCACCACCTCACCACTGGACCCCAGAAAAGATTCGGTTTTATCACGATGAAGCCCTCAAGATTCACCGGGAATTGGGAGAGGCGAGCGCTGTGTTGAGCGATCGCCTCCAATCTCGAATCAAAGCCTACGAGTCATTTGCTTAGACTTATTTGCTCGGGCTGACTTTCCGCAAGAAAAGTTCAGAAATAGGCGGTAAACCGTAATTAGCACTCGCGATCGCTGAGTGCTAAATTCTTTAGGTGGAATGCGTAGAAACGCAGTTAGGACAAGCAACCATGGCAAAGCTCGTAATGTTTGATGAAGCGTCTCGCAAGGCGCTGGAGAAGGGGGTTAACGCCCTGGCGGATGCCGTCAAAATTACCCTCGGACCCAAGGGTCGTAACGTTGTTCTCGAACGTAAGTTCGGTGCACCGGACATCATCAACGACGGTGTCACCATTGCAAAAGAGATTGAACTGAGCGATCCCTATGAAAACGCAGGCGCTCGTCTGATCCAGGAAGTGGCCTCCAAGACGAAGGATCTTGCGGGCGACGGCACCACCACTGCAACGGTGCTGGCCCAGGCCATGATCCGCGAAGGTCTTAAGAACGTCGCAGCGGGCAGCAACCCCGTACTGCTACGTCGCGGCATGGAAAAGGCCGTGGCCAAGCTGGTCGATGAAATCGCCAAGGCGTCCAAGCCCGTTGAGGGAGATGCGATCGCCAAAGTCGCCACGGTGTCCGCCGGTAACGACGAAGAAGTCGGTGACATGATCTCCAAGGCGATGGACAAGGTCACCACCGATGGTGTCATCACCGTCGAAGAGTCCAAGTCTCTGGCCACTGAGCTGGACGTGGTTGAGGGTATGCAGTTCGATCGCGGCTACCTCTCCCCCTACTTCGTCACCGACCAGGAACGCATGATTGCGGAGTACGAAGATGTTCGTATTCTGATTACCGACAAGAAGATCAGCTCCATTCAGGACCTCGTTCCGGTTCTGGAAAAAATGGCCCGTGCTGGCAATCCGCTGATGATCATCGCCGAAGACATCGACGGCGAAGCCCTGGCGACCCTGGTGGTCAACAAGTCTCGCGGTGTGTTGAACGCCGTGGCTGTCAAGGCGCCTAGCTTTGGCGATCGCCGCAAGGCCATGCTCCAGGACATCGCCATCCTCACGGGCGGTCAGCTGATCACCGAGGATGTCGGCCTCAGCCTCGACACCGTGGATCTGGACATGCTGGGTAAGGCATCCAAGATCACGCTGGACAAGGAGAACACGGTCATCGTGGCGGGTGACGAGAACAAAGCGGCTGTGCAAGAGCGCATCGCTCTGATTCGTCGCCAGCTCGAAGAAACCGACTCTGACTACGACACCGAGAAGCTGCAAGAGCGTATTGCTAAGCTGGCTGGCGGTGTGGCTGTGATTAAAGTTGGCGCACCGACCGAGACCGAACTCAAGAGCCGCAAGCTCCGTATTCAGGATGCTCTGAGTGCGACCCAAGCTGCGGTTGCTGAAGGCATCGTCCCCGGTGGTGGCACCACGCTGCTGCACCTTGCTCCCAAGTTGGAGGAGATCAAAGCGGGTCTCGCTCCTGAGGAAGTGACTGGTGTTGAAATCGTGGCACGCGCCATCGAAGCACCCCTGCGCCAGATTGCGGACAATGCGGGTCAGCCCGGTTCTGTGGTCGTCGAGAAGGTCAAGGCGATGGACTTCAACCATGGCTACAATGCCCTAACCGACACCTACGAAGATTTGATTGCCTCGGGCATCATTGACCCCGCTAAGGTGGTTCGTTCGGGTCTGCAAGATGCAGCGTCCGTTGCATCGTTGGTTCTCACCACTGAGGTCTTGGTGGTTGAGAAGCCTGAGCCTGAAGCGGCTGCGCCTGACATGGGCGGCGGCATGGGCGGCATGGGCGGCGGCATGCCTGGCATGGGCGGTATGGGTATGCCCGGTATGGGAATGATGTAATTCCCGGCTTTGCCTTGGCTCATAGTTTTGAGCCTAGTCTGAGCTAAATCATTGAAAGCAGCGATCGCACAGGATCGCTGCTTTTTTCATGAAGGCTAAGATGGACCGGTATAGGTCTGAGGCGATCGCCATGGTACAAGCTCCCTCCAAATCGTCTTCCGAAATCCTGACGCTAGAACAGTTTTTGGAACTGCCGGAAACGAAACCTGCCAGCGAGTACATCGACGGTCAAATTATCCAGAAGCCCTTGCCCCAGGGAGAACACAGCACACTACAAGGTGATCTGGTCAGTGCTGTGAATGGTGTGCTGAAGCCTGCAAAAGTTGGGCGAGCTTATCCAGAATTGCGCTGTACGTTTGGCGTACGTTCGGTTGTTCCAGACGTAACCGTGTTTTCCTGGAATAGGATTCCTCGACGGGGGGATGGCCGGGTGGCGAATCGATTTGAGCTCCCCCCGGATTGGACCATTGAGATTTTGTCGCCGGATCAGCGTCAGACGAAGGTGATTCGCAATATTCTGCACTGCATCGATCACGGCACCGAGATGGGCTGGCTGGTGGAACCCGAGGAGTCTTGGATTTTTGTGTATGGAGCGGATCGTTCGATACAGGTGTTGGAGGAAGCTGATGCGGTTCTGCCGGTGCCAGGTTTTGCTGAGGCGGTGCAGTTGACGGTGGGCGAAGTGTTTGACTGGTTGAAGGATTAGCACAAGCAACGATGTCAGAACTTATCTCAGCTTTCCAATGGTCGATGCTCATCATCGACCATTGCGACATAACACCTTGCGGCATCACCAAAACAAAGCGTGGCCACCCCGTGTTTCTAGGGCAGCCACGCTTCTTTTATGAATCAGCCTTTATATGGACTCGTTGCCAAGTCGGTTGGCCAATGGGATTGAGATTGCACACAGGAATAGGCCAGCCGTAATGTTGGTTTCCCTTAAGAGGACGCCGGGGGCTGACGAAATTGAAAAAGTGAATTTATGTCATCACCCTACGGATAAATTGTGAGGAAATTGTGAATTCTCTCAGTCAGTTTCGAAGAGAGGAGAGAGACAGTAGCGATCGCGCCCCCCTTGCTTGGCCCCATACAACGCCGCATCGGCCGCGGCCACCAGGGCTTCCGGGGTTTGAGGAGAAGCAGTGGAAGACCCCATGACTCTTGTACTAACCCCTGCACTGATCGTGACCCAGCTGCTGCTCATGGAGCCCTCGTGGGGAATCTTGAGCATTCGGATCTGCTCACAGACTTGTTGGGCGATCGCCTCCGCCCCCGTCGCATCCGTTTCGGGCAAAATCAGGGCAAACTCCTCGCCGCCATAGCGAGCCACCAGATCGGCTGGACGCTTGGCCACCGCTTTGAGGGCTTGGGCCACCTGTTGTAAACAGACATCTCCGGCAGGGTGGCCGTAGTGATCATTGTAGTTTTTGAAAAAATCCACATCACACAGAATGATCGAAATGGGCTGTTGCTCTCGCTGCTGGCGCTGCCATTCCTGATGCAGGTGGTCATCAAAGCAGCGGCGATTGGCCACTTGGGTAAGGCTATCCAACCGGGAAAGACGCTCTAGCTCCTCATTGGCCTGCTCTAGCTGAGCGGTACGTTCCTGAATGCGGGTATCTAATGTGCTGAAGATATCCTGGAGTTGTACCACCATTGCCGTGAAGGCACGGGAGAGTTGACCAATCTCATCCTCACGCTCGGACTCTAGCTGGAGCGCAAAGTCCCCCGCTGCAATCTGCTCGGTTGCCTCGACCAGTTTGCCTAGGGGGTGAGCGACCTGGCGATTCAAAACGTTGTAGAGCAGCGTCATTTCGATGGCGAGGGATAGCAACCCCGACAGCAGCACAAAGCGTACCGCTGCGATCGCCTCCTGGTTCATCAGTGCCTTGGGATAGACCGTGACAAAGTACCAGTCGGGTTGGCCTAGATTCACCACCGCCAGGAATTCATTATCAGTATGGTTATCCAGAACCGTTGGAGCCTGGGCCATTGCGCCTTGGGGTATTGCGCTTTCGGTCATTGCGCCTTTGGTCATTGCGCTTTCGGCCACTGCGCTTTCGGCCAGTGGTTGTGCTGGACTCTCTATCGAGCTGACCTGCTCAAAAATGCGATCAAGATGGGGGTTGTTGAGGTCTTGGATCCTCAGTTCCCCATTTTTGGCCTGGATTTGAGGGCCGAACTCGGGATGTACAATCAACTGCCCCGAGGCACTGAAAATGATGTTCTCGCTGCCCTGGAGCCGTTCTTGGCTGGCGCGCTCCATTAGCTCTGTCAAAATAATGTCGTGGCCGATGGTGGCAATGTGCTGACCCTGGGCATTGTCCACGGGTGTCACGACGGAAACAATCCAGTCGGGGCTGGCCGGGTCGTGATAGACCTGGGTCCAGGCCGTGGTGCGATCTTCGTTATGGTCGCGCTCGCTCAAATAGAAAAAGGGTTCGTGATGAATATCAAATTCCCCCGGCACCATCAGCGGTCCGGGTACTTCGGGCCAGTAGAGCACAGCGGCATTTTCGGGGGCCAGCAGATAGATATTGATAAAGCGATCGCGCCAGGCCGGACCGTACTGAAGCACTAACTGTTCAAAGCGGGCTAGGCGCTGACGCAGTTCCGAGGTGAGGCGTGGTGGCTGACCCGCGGGCGTTGGGCCTAAAAAGATCGAGGCCCGTTGGTTCCCATCGAAGTTTTCTAGGGGAAACCCATCGGGGATATTGCGCTGGCTGCCATCCTTCCAGGCATATAGCTTCAGGTTAGGGGAGGGGCTGCTTTTCTCATCTGATTGCAGAACCTGCTTGAGAATTTGATGGCGATCGACAGCCAACCGGAACACTTCAGCCTCTCGCCTGCCACGTTCGCTGACGTATCTGCTCAGCTGCTCCTGAACCAAATACTCCGTTTGTTGACCCAGATACCAATAGCTAAAGCTGGCAGAAATCAGCACCACCAAGGCCACCCGTAAGCCCATGTTGAGCAATGTGGTGCGAACTAACTTAGGGGTCGCAATCCAGTTTGAGAGGCGGACTAGAACCGGATGCTCCGTAGATGTTAAGGCGACCAGGCTCTTGATCAAGGCCAGGCGCAATCCAGTTCGCAATAGCCCTCCCCCAACTCAACAGTTTCTTTAGACTCTATCTGAGAATTCCCGTATTCCTGACCGGAGGGCTTAAGCATTTTTCAGGAAATGGCTCTGGGGCAAGCATCCAGAGGAATCGCCCAGAGGAATTGTCCAGAGAGATTGCCCCAAAAAAATACCTTCCGAATCAGAGACGACTCAGAAGGCATTTTTGAAAGCAGTCATTTGAGGACGTTGTTCGAACGAGGCACCCCAGCGGATGCCCCGCAACGGCTAGACTAGGCCAGCCATTCTTCCACTGCTTCTTCCTTGGTGTTGGTGTGACGGGAGGGCGTCTCACGCTCAAACTTCATGTGGATTGAGCGGGTCTGCTCACCATCTGCGGCAACTGCCATGATGGGGTAATCGATCAGACCATCCTGGAAGGACATCTGGAAGCGGAAGGTTCCGTCGGAGTTGAGCTGGATGGGCTTGCCACCGATGGTGACCGTTGCGTCGGGCTCAGTTGCGCCGTAAACAATCAGTTCAGCATCTGCAATCAACCAGAACTTGCGCGGGGTCGGCAGCGGCGGCATGGAAGCCGCGATACCTGCACCGGACATGGTCAGACCAGACATGTTGGTCGGGAAGACTGCTGGAGCACCGGGAATATCAGCCGCCCACATACCAACGCCCGAGGGGAAGACAAAGGAGCTGACGCTCTCGATCATCTGAGCCGAACCGGGAACTTCGGAGCCGCCAAGGGGACCGTGCTGCATGGAACCAAACAAGGAACCATTCAGGCGCATTGCCTCTGCATCCTGGGCCATGCCGAAGACTTCGCCGTGGACACCTTCTGCACTGCTGTCCTCGGTGCCTGCCAGGCTGGGAGGATTGAGCTTGAAGACGGTCTTGCCGCGCAGCTCTTCTTCCCAGTTGACGGTGATGAAGTGATCTTCAACCCAGTCGGAGGGATAGACGGGAGGAATGTGGACACGGGGAGAACTCACCAGGCTCAGCCAGCGGCCATCCATGGCGCGGTAGCCCAGCTCAACGATGTAGGTGCGATCGCTTACTGGAACCGGCAAATACCACTCGCGGGCCATCTCATCGCAGGGGTATTCCTGCATGCTGTGGGGCGCACGGGTGTTGATGTCAATGTCGGTGACGTCGTAAAGACGCAACGCGAGCTGGTTGCCACCTTGACGGCGTAGTTCGTCCTTATGGTCGTTGGGGACATCCCAATATACGTAGGACCATTGGGGATCACGGGGAAGCAGCATGATGCTGCTCTCGCCGTAGCCTTCGGGCAGCTCAGGGAGCTGGGCATCAACATCAGAGAGAACGATGTCCTTGGGCTTGCTTTGACCGACGTTGAATTTTGCCGCTTCCACCGTTTCTTGAATCTCCTCAGGAACTGAATTCACTACGGGAATCTGTGCTGGGCTTGCTTCTGCTGCAACGGAGGGGGTTGCTTGCAAACTTTGAGCCCGCTCTGCATCCTGAATTGCCTTGAGCAACTCGGACTTACGCATGCGGCTGTAGCGGGAGACTTGACATTCACTGGCGACGCGACGGAGCTGACGCAGCGTCATGTCTTCGAGGGGGGGACGTTCACTGACCACGATTTCAATATCCTCAGAGGATTGCGAAGTGGAACTGTAAATCGATCTGGGGATCGCGATTGATCCCAATAGTGCGGGATCTCTTCGAAAGACGCAAGCGCTAGATTCCAGTCCTGACGCTATTTTTACGAAGGAATAAAGCTTTCATAGATTTGTTAATCATGAAACCATGACTTTTGGATGTTTTTGATCCCCTAAATATAATGAAATCATGACTTTTGGCTGAATTGCCTTAGTCTGCCCCTAGAGCCCCTTTGGAGGGATGCGGTGGGAATGCCCCGGCACGCTAAAGTGAGCCCAGTTCATCTGGGGTAAGGGTCGGGTATGGCGGTTCGTGGTGATTCGGGTGAGGTTGATGGAGCGCGGGCAGATGCTGAAGCCCCCAAGGGAGGCAAGCTGATTCGTTCGGTGCTGGCTCCGGCGCTGCGTCTATGGCTGCGATCGCAGGTGGAATCCGTCGAGCATCTCGCTGTGGGCATTGACGGGGGCGATCGCCAAATCGTTTCAGGGAAAATCCCCGCTCTAACGGTGGCTGCTTCCCGGGCGGTCTACCGGGGTCTGCACCTCAGTGAGATATCCCTGGTGGGACGCAATATTCGAATGAATTTGGGTCAGGCCGTGCGCGGTAAGCCCCTGCGTCTGATGGAGCCGATTAAGGTCACGGCGGATTTGGTGCTTCAACCCCAGGATCTGAATTTATCCCTCGGGTCTGCAATCTTGGCCCCGGCGCTGAAGCCATGGCTGGCGCAGTTTGCTCTGCTTTTGGGTGAGGGGGCAGAGTCTTCCAGCTTCGGTTCGGGCTCTGGGCAACCCAGTGGACGGATTGAAGAGCCCCAGGTTGTGTTTGGGCAGGATGTTCTGCGGATGGATGCCCGTTGGGTCGAGGCAGGAGACGCGGTGGGAGGCGAGGTGGAAGATAATGCGGCGTCGCAGCCTTTGGCTCTACAGCTACAGCTTGAAATTGCCGATGGCAATGTGTTGATGGTGAAAAACTTGCGTTGGCTGGCACCGCCTCCAGCCTCGTTGCGATCGAATTTAGAAACCCTAGAGATTCCACCGTTCAAGCTTGGTGATGACGTTGCCTTCGAATCCTTTGCGATCAATCCTGACGGAATCGCCTGTCGAGGGTTGATTACGATTAATCCTTAGGAATATTGGGCTTTCGGAAGATTAGCCCTTAGGAATATTGGGGCTTCGGAAGATTAGGGTGACGGCTACATCAGATTGAACATGTTGCCGATGAACCAGGCGTAGAGAATAAAGAACAGCCATCCCTCCCAGAGGGTGAGCTTCTTATCCTGGGTGGCAAAAAAGAGCAGGATGGTGCCCGCGACCATCGTTGGAATTGCAACGTCGTAAATTTCTGTGGGGACGATCAAGCTGCCGGACAGTCCAGGGATACCCATCACCATGAACGTGTTGAACACATTGGAACCCAGCACGTTGCCCACGGCCAGCTCCGCTTGCCCCTTGCGGGTGGCGCTGACGGTGACGGCCATTTCCGGTAGAGACGTTCCCAGGGCCACCACGCTGACGGTGATGATGTCCTGGTTGATCTTTAGGAGGGTGGCGATCTGTTGCAGGGAGTCGATGGTGTAGCGGGCTCCGATGTAGATGAAGATGGAGCTGAGCACCAGGGTGAGGATTTGGCGAATGAGCGATCGCCGACTGCGTTCCACCTGGACCGGAGGTTCCTCATCTTCACTGGAGGGGTTATCGCCGCTGCCCTTGACCGTGTAGAACATGTACATGATGTAGGCAGCGATATTCAGCCACGCTTCCCCCAGGGAAAATCGTAGATCCGAGGCTTCCAAAGCCAGCAAAAAAGCCGATCCCACAAACAGCGGCAGGTCAACACTCACGAGATCGTAGGTAATCAGCAGGGAGCTGGAGCCGATCACGGAGGCAATGCCGATGATCAGAAAAATATTCGTGATGTTGGAGCCCACGACGTTGCTGATGACAAAGCCCGTTGCTCCACTGTCTACGGCGACCAAGGATGAGACCAACTCGGGAATTGACGTGCCGATGGCAACGATGGTGACGCCGATGATAAAAGAGGGGAGACCCAGCAAGAGCCCAATCTTCTCTGCGGCATCGGTAAAAAAGTCGGAGCTTTTGACAAGCAGGGCGAGACTGGCCGCAAAGATCAACGAATAGAGCAGTAAATCTGGCATCGGCAACAGAACGAAGGTGGCAAGGAGAGGACCGAAGATTGCAGCCTGGAATCTCCCGGGTGGCCCATAGGCATTCCTGCCATTATCCATGGATTCCGGAACAGCGCTGTCGATCGCAACTTAATAAAGGAGGCAACTTAAACGAGCGCAATCTAAATTGAGAGCAATTCGATGGATAGCCAGTGGACTGTCAGTGGACTGTCAGTGGACTGGGTCCATTGAAGCCGGCCTATTCTAGACCGACTTTGTTTAAACTGGCAGGATTTCCCGTGCCGGGGGCGTCGTCTGGGAGCGGGATGGACATGGGAACCAAACGCTGAAGCTCGTGTTGCCAGGAACGCTTTCCACATCAATGTGTCCGTCATGCTTCTCTACAATGCGGCGCACGATGTCGAGACCCAGGCCGGTTCCTTCCCCTGCAATTTTGGTGGTGAAGAAAGGTTCAAAGATTTTGGCCTGGTTTTCCGGGGAGATGCCGCAACCACTATCAGTAATGCGAACGCAAATATGGGGCGTTTGGTCGATGCGCTGTTCGGTCACGGACAGCGTCAGTGTCCCTTTGTTCTTCATGGCCTGGATGGCATTGTGAATCAGGTTGGTCCAGACCTGGTTGAGTTCTTCGGCATGGCAGGGAATCGCGGCGACATCACTGAAGTCTTTGACCACGTCGATACCCTGTTTGAGCTGGTGATGGTAAAGGGTGAGCACCACATTGAGCTGGTCGGGAATATGGGTGAGGATCTTTTCCGAGGTCTGCTCCTGACGCGCATAGTTTTTGAGCGCGAAGACAATTTTTGAGACGCGCTCGATGGCAATCTCGATGTTGCTGGCGTTGCTCTGCTGGCTGGCGAAGCTGCGGGCTAGGCCGAGGATGGCGCTGCTGTGGGGAGAGCGCAGGAGCGGCAGGAAGGGAGTGGGGTCGTCGCGGAAACCAAGGTGAGTGAGGTCTTGGGCGATCGCCGCTGCATTGTCCATCTCTAGGGCTTCGAGCTGTTTCTTCAGCGATCGCTTCAGCTTGCGCTCCTCTCGAAACGACAGCACCTCACCGGACTGCTGACTGGCGGCGACCAGCTCAAAAAATTGGTGACGCTCGTCTGGGTTGAGTTGAGCCATCAGGGTCGGCATCTGGGCGAAGGATTGCTTCAGGGCGGTGGAAATATTGCCCACTGAAGCATTGATCGCCCCCAGAGGGGTATTGATTTCATGGGCAACCCCGGCCACCAGCTGACCCAGGACCGCCAGTTTTTCGCTCCGAATCAGCTCGTTCTGGGTGGTGCGCAGTTCCGAAAGGGTCGTGCCCAACTGCTGATTGCGCTGTTGTAGTTCGCTGGTGCGCTCATCGACGCGCTGTTCCAGCGTGGCAAAGGATTCCCGGAGGCGAGCAGCCATGTCATTAAAGGAATCGCTAAGGCCATTGACCTCTTTGGTGCTGGTGCGCTCGGGGGTGATGGTTTGGCTGAGGTCGCCCTGGGCGATCGCCTGGGCTGCTTGGTTGAGCTGGGTAATCGGACGGGCAATCCACTGGGCGGTGGCGGCTCCGGCGAGACTCGCAAGCCCCAGTGCGCCAAGACATAGCAGAATGGTGGTCCGGTTGTTGGCATGGATCTGGGCCATGAAGTCCGACTCGGGCACTGTCACCACAATGAGCCAGTCCAGCCCAAACTCATCCTGGTAGGGGGTCACCTGAAAGAGCTGGCGATCGCCATTGACCTCAAAGTTGAGCTGCTGTGTCTTTTGGATAGTGTCCAAATTGCCAAATTGCTCGGTCAAAAACTCAACGGTTTGCCGAATGAGGGGGGTCGAACTCTGGGTCGCAAGCAGGCGTGTTTCTTTGCCATCGGCTGATTTCTGGAAGGGCAATTCCTCCGTTGATGTGGAGACCAATAGGCCGCTGCGGCGTTCCATGATGAAGACTTCGCCGGTTTTGCCGATCTCAAGGGATTCGAGAAAGTCGCCAATGGCGACCAGGGCAAAGTCAACGGCAAAGACGCCCTTGAATCTCCCGGTTTGAGATCCCCCTTTGTCATTCTCTGAATTGCCATCTGAATTGCCATCTGAAGGGCTAGGGCTGGCATCGTCGTAGATGGGGTAGACCGCAGGCAGCGCCACGGTGGCATAGGGAGCAGCCCAAACGTAGGGCTTGCCCCAGGTGGGCTTGCCGGATTGTTGGGCCGCCAGGTACCAGGGTCGACCAAAGAGTGCGTAATCTTCGACAATAGAGAGGAGGGCGGTGCGATCGCCCGCGCCATCCGTTTTGTAGGTCTCAAATCCCTGCGCTTCGCTATTACTGTCTGCATAGGCCACGTTAGGAAAGCCGTCCTCTACAGGCTCTGCGCCGATAAAGATTCCGGCCTCGGTGCCTGCGTAGATGTAGCTCACCTCTGGAAAGGTCTGCATCTGCTGCCAGAAATGTTTCTCCAGGGCCGAGCTGTCCTCCCAATCCAAGGTGTTTAGCGCCGTGGCCATGGCATTGATTTGGTTGATGCGATGGGGGAGCTGCAAATATTCGTTCAGATGTTGCTCTACCCGGGCAGTGGTCTCGCCTTGGAGCTGAGAGACGAGATCGGTGACGGCCTGTTGCCCATTGCGATAGGACAGGTAGCCCACGAGGCCAACGGCAGCAAACACCTGGGTCAAAAAGGGGAGGACGAGGACCGAGCGCAGCGGTAATTTGTGCAGATCCAGTCGCCGCTTCCGGGATGTGGGTCGGGTGTCCCCTGAGTTTTCTTGGGTGAGATGACCGGAAGACGGAGTACCCGAAGCAGGAAGAGAAGACCGATGAAAAGACATGGAGAACCTTGGCAAAAGCAATGCCTGACTGAGGTGATGCGAGCAAGCCCGGAAGCGAGAGGGCCTCGATACGAGAGGGTCTGGAAGCGAGAGGCTTGGAAGCGAGAGGCCTGGATGCAAAAAAGCCCGGAAGCGAGAGAACCTAGGCCTTCGCTAGAGCACTTTCTAAGGTCGTGAGCAGGGTTTCCTTTTCCCAGGGCTTCGCCATGTAGCAGTAGAGATTAGCTTCCTCTTCGGCCCGCTGAATGGCGTCCTCGTCTGCTTGGCCGGTCAACATCACCTTGATGGTCTTGGGAAAGCGTTGGTGGAGTTCGATGAGAAACTCATCCCCCTTGACGCCGGGCATCAGCCAATCGGAAACGATGATTAGGATGCTGACCGCGTCTTCTTCAAATTCTTCGATGATTTCCCAGGCTTCTTCGGCGCTCTCGGCAAACTCGTAGAGGTAGCGATCGCCAAAGTAATTGCTCAGCTGATCCCGCAGGCTTGCCAGGATCATATGTTCATCATCAACGCACAGGATGGCCTTTTTCATCAATACTTCTGCCCCAGGACTCAATTGGGATGCGTGGCTTCCGGCCCAACAGCCGCAATCCGACGCCATCTTTATGCACCTAATGTTCCCGAGTTGAGCCTCAGAAGTTGAGCTTTCGCCAAAGTTCAGCGCTAGCTTGTCTGTTCTTGGTAGGCGGCGTAAACGCCTTGCACGTTGTACCAATTGAGAAACACGCGGGCGACCTCCAGGGCGAGCTGGGGTTTCCCCTGATCGATCAGCCACTGCAATAGGGGCGCCAGGGTACGTTCGTTCAGTCGTCCACCCAGGCTCAAAACGCCCCATAAAATTTTGTGAAGCCAGGTCATCTGGATCATCATTTTGACTTCCCAGGTGGGGTGCTTTTCGTAGAACAGTACGCCCATGCGGCCCCGCTGGATTTCCTGGTCGATCAGTTTGGGAATCTGTTCGAGTGTAAAGGCGGGGTGCCAGTGATAGCCAACGGCCTGGGGACATTTGATCAGTTTGAGGCCCAGGTTTTTGAGCCGTACGCCCAGTTCCAAGTCTTCCCAGCCGTAGAGTTGGAAGCCGGTGTCGAAGAGACCCGCTTCGAGCAGCCAGTGACGGGCGATCGCCACATTGCCCGTGGCAAAAAA
>CALIJJ010000283.1 GCA_938017515.1 uncultured Pseudanabaenaceae cyanobacterium | reverse complement strand
CGGAAGAGCGGCAATCTCCCCTCGGAATCTAACTGAATCCCTTGAGCCAACCAGTGAGTTGGTTCAATCATCAGCTTTGGTTCTATTGCTTTGAAGTCGGTCATACTTGCTGACTCCGGGTCTTTTCACTGGCTTCTATCTTAGCGGCTGGCTTATTGCTGGACGATATTTGAGTGCTAAAGCTTAATTCAGAAAACCAAGGTTGAACTAAGCACCTCATGCCTTCGTAGGCGTTCACTGTCGCAAATCGACTTCTGGCCAAACCTGTTGAACTGTAAACCACTCTCGCTGCTCTAACTCAAGCCGAGGACTTTCCAAACCCCAATGAAAAAAGAGGTAGGCCGGAGAAAACTTTTGGGGTCCATCCACAGCAGTCCAACGATCCGCAAACCATTGGACTAACTCGTCTGATATGCATGTGTACCAATCTATACCGCTCTCCTCAGCTTCTTCCATGGCATCAAACGAAATTGCTTCATCGACAGCATTCAATGGGACAACATCTGTCTCAGTTTGGATCAAGCAAATGCTGAAATCATTGGGCTGCGCCTCGAAGTGGAGTCTCTCGCTATGGCCCAAATCTGAAACGCAGTTGAGTTCATGGGCGATCGCGGCCTCAACCTGAGCATTCAGCGTATTCAATGCTTGCCGTACGTGTATCCGAAACTCTGACTCGTTCACTGTTCGCTACTCAGCAAAATCAATATGCATGGACTAAAACTTCACTCAGCGTTCTGAAGCTATTCGCAGCGGATAACCAATCTCTAATAATTCAGATGAGAGGGCTGTCAATGAAAGGTCAGAATTGAGTGATCGCACCACCGCCTCAGTCAAGGGCAATTGCTCGTAGACATGCTGAACGGCTTCAAGTGGTACTGCAACTTCGTAATAGTCTTGGACAAAGGCTTGATACGTTTCCGGCTTTCCGTCGAGGTGAGCCAACAAAAATGCAGAACCATCCTCAATGTCTGAGGAGCGCGAGGTGACTGCATTGGACCATTGGCGATCGCCCACCCGACGCCACAGACAAAACGTTGTGTGCCCTATCGAAAATGCAGGCTCGTTCACGGCATGGGCAAAGACCTGGTGGACCGCATTAAGCATGCCTGGGTAATAAAAGGCCGCTACATATTCCTGGGCAAAGCCTTTTAGGAAGCAGCCCTCTGGGGTGAATAAGGCAAAGAATTCATCGCCACAGCCGTTCCGCATGGATCCCATCTGTTCGTTGTCAGACCAATGAGTGTTGAAAGAGTAGTAACGGTCTTGCCATTCGGGAGAAAGGATAGCGTCGAGTACAGCTAATATCTGAAGGCGCTGACGCAGTGTTGCGATATCCGGCAATGTGTCGAGAGTGGCTGTAGAAATCAATGGACATTTAATCGGACGATAGCAATGAACTTTCAGGGGCGTTTGAGGCAGTTGCTTCTGTGGCTACTGGTTGAGCAACCCACTCTGGGAGCTTCTTGCAGGTTCCACTTTGTTTGTGGAATTGACGTATATCGACGCCGTTGACCGTGATATCTCTGAGCCGATAGCCTCCGTAGCTCACGATTTGACCCGATGGAATCAGAACGAAGTGGTCATCACTCCAAGTGGCTGGAATCCCCCTTACTGCTAGCTTTACGCCTTTTGGTAATTCGTCCATCAACCATTTGTAAAGAACGTCCTGTCGTCCGACCTTCATACGGCTAAATCTCCGTCAGTTCTCCGTTCTCTATCAGTTTATCGACTTGCTCATTCGTCAGGTAAATTGTGTTCGGCATCTCGCCTTTGACTAGGTTGGCCTCCGGCCAGCGGGTAAAAGTATGAGGGTCATCAATGCCAATCAGCATTTCATACTGCCCGTACTGAGATTGGAGCTGGTAGCGATACTGTTGATCACGAAAGAGGTAGACTTCCCCTTCCTGTAAATCTGTGTGATTTCTGAGCAAGGCATTCGCTTCGCTAGTGCTGTCCTCATCGTCAGGTCATTCTTACGAGAACTCAATCTTCGGCATCTGCCCCACCTGCCCATAGCTTGTCCAGTCAAACTGAAGCGGCGTCAGCGTGATGAAGTTTTTCTGGATCGTCTGCACATCCGTTGGCGGCAGCTCCGGGCGTGGTGGATTAAACGAGTCCACCGAGTCAATATCTTCGATCGCCTCCCCTGCCAGCCAAAAATAAGTCTTGCCGCGCGGATCCGTACGACGCTCAATCACATCGTGATAGCGGCGGATGCCCTGGCGCGTCAGCTTGACCCCGGCGATCGCCTCCCGCTCCACCGCCGGAACATTCACATTCACCAACACCCCCACCGGTGGACTTTGACTAAGCTGCGTCACCAATGACACCGCAAAATCCGCTGCCACCTGAAACTCCCGTGAGGTGTAGCTCGCCAAACTAAACGCCACACTGGGGATTCCCTCAATCGTCCCCTCCATCGCCGCCGACACCGTGCCCGAATAGAGCACATCCGTCCCCAGATTGGGACCATGGTTAATCCCCGCAAGGACAAAGTCCGGCTGTTGCTCCAGCAATGACTCCAGCGCCAGCTTCACACAGTCCGCAGGTGTCCCCGAGCAGGCCCAGGCTTCGATACCTGCTGCAAAAATCGAGTCCGCCCGCTCCGCCCGCAGGGGGTCATGCAGCGTCAAACCATGGCCCGTTGCCGATCGCTCCCCATCCGGGCACACCACCACCACCTCATGCCCCGCCGCCGCCAGCGTATTCGCCAGCGTTTGGATGCCTTGGGCAAAAATTCCGTCGTCATTGCTGATCAGCAGGCGCATCGTTCGTAAAACCTATCGTAGGGGCGGCTTTATCCAAGATTCTCCCATCCCCCACAACGCCCGTCACAAAAACCCGCCCGACGTCTGTCGTTTGCGGCTAGGATTGTTGGGTGCCGTTCGAGAAAAGTTAAAAAGTCCCCTCCCATGACCATTTCGGTAAGTGACCTCGAAGCCCAACTGAGTCAGCTCCAGGACGAAGCGCTGGGGGCGATCGCCTCAGCCGCTGCCCTTGACGACCTCGAAAAGCTGCGGGTACGTTTCCTGGGCAAAAAGGGCGAAGTTTCCAAGATCCTCGGCGGCATGGGCAAGCTTGATGGCAAGGACCGCCCGGTTATTGGTAAAAAGGCCAACGAAGTCAAAACGGCCCTGACCAATGGCTTGGACGAAAAGCGCACCGATCTCCAAAAAACAGCCCTCGAAGCCCAGCTCAAGGCCGAAGTCCTCGATGTGACGATGCCCGGTACCTACGCCACCCAGGGCCGCGCTCACCCCCTCAATAGCACCATCGATCGCCTGCTCGATATCCTGGTTGGCTTGGGCTACACCGTTGCTTCTGGCCCCGAGATGGAGTCGGATTACTATAATTTTGAATCCCTCAATACGCCTCCGGATCACCCCGCTCGGGACATGCAGGACACGTTCTACTTGCCTGACGGCAACCTCCTGCGTACCCACACCTCAGCTGTCCAAATCCGTTACATGGAAAACAACGAGCCCCCCATCCGCGTGGTGGCTCCGGGCCGGGTCTATCGTCGCGACACCGTGGACGCCACCCACTCCGCTGTCTTCCATCAGCTCGAACTCCTCGCCGTGGATGAAGGGCTGACATTTGGCGACCTCAAGGGCACGGTCAAAACCTTCCTCAAGGAGATCTTTGGTGACCTGCCCATCCGCTTCCGCGCCAGCTACTTCCCCTTCACCGAACCGTCTGCTGAGGTGGATGTACAGTGGCAGGGCAAGTGGCTAGAGGTGATGGGCTGCGGCATGGTGGACCCGAATGTTATGAAAGCCGTAGGCTATGACTCCGAGAAATACACCGGTTTTGCTGCGGGCCTAGGCATCGAGCGTTTTGCCATGGTGCTTCATCAGATGGACGACATTCGCCGTCTGTATGGCAGTGACCTTCGGTTTCTGCGTCAGTTTTAAAGGCCCAGTTCTTGGGGGCCAGTTTCCAATTTAAGAGCCACTTCTTGGGGGCCACTTCTACGGCTCAATTCTCGGCCATGGGCACAGTCCAAGTGCCGTGGCCTGCCTGAAATCGTTGGCTGATCTCCTCAGCAGGCAGCGGCTGGCTGAGGAAATTTCCCTGAGCTTCAAGGCAATGGAGCGATCGCAACAAGGCCAACTGCGCTTCGGATTCAACCCCGTGGGCCACCATTGGAATCCCTAAACTCTGACCGATGCCGAGAATCGTATTTAAGAAGGAACGCTGTTGAGCCGTCGTTGCCGCAGCATCATCCCCGGTGCTGTCAGAGGGGGACGTATCAATCAGCCGTCGTTCAAGTTTGAGCTGGTGGAGTGGGAGCTGGGCCAAGACCTCAAGATCCAGGGGGGTGGCTCCAAACTGGTGCAACAGGACACCGATACCAACCCTTTGAAGCTCGTTGAGGGCACTACGGCTATAGCTGAGATCCTGTCTCAGAGATTGTTCAGAGAGTTCTATTTGAAGTTGTGTGTGGGGTGTGGAGCGACCCAGCCGGGCGATCTTTGCCATGACCGCAGAGGATTGAAACTGCTGATACGACAGATTAATCGACACAGATTTTGGGTAGATTCCGTCCGAGTGCCACTGCTGTAGCTGGCGTTCAACGCCTTCAATCACCCAGTGGCCCAGGTCTAGCATGAGGCCAGCCTGTTCTGCATGCTGTAAAAATTCTGCTGCTGTGAGCAGACCCTGCTGGGGGTGGTGCCAGCGTAGGAATGTTTCCAGGCCCTGGACTTGCCCCGTGACCAAACTAACCTGGGGTTGATAGTGAAGCTGAAGGGAAGGCTCGGCTTGCCTGGCTTGCTCGGTTTGATGAGCTTGCTCTGCTGGGTCGGGAGAGAGAGCGTTAACCCCATAAGTTTCCCGACCTGTGGAGTGGGGCGACGGTGGATGGAGGGATGCTTGCAGTGCTTTTCCCCAGGCGAGTTTCGCCGAAGCCAGATTGTTCATTTCCGGGCGGAAAAACTGGTAATGATCTCGGCCTTCTTCCTTGACGCGGTAGAGGGCTGCATCGGCATGGCGCAGCAGCGTGTCTATGTCTTTGCCATCTTGGGGATAGAGGGCAATACCGATGCTTCCCGAAATCTCTAGGTGCTTCTGGGCGATTTGGAAGGGGTGGCGTAGGGTCTCCAGAAGACGCTGGGAGATTTTGATGACGTCGTCGCTGGATTGCAAGGTGGGTAGACAGAGGGTAAATTCATCTCCGCCCCAGCGCGCTAAAATATCCTCCTCGCGTAGGCAGGTTTGCAGCCGTTGGGTGGCTTGGATGAGGAGCTGATCGCCGTATTCGTGGCCGAGGCTATCGTTAATTTGCTTGAAGCGATCGAGATCGAGGAACATGACCGCTAAGGGTTCCTGGCGGCGGCGGGCGTGGGCGATCGCCAGGGGCAAACGGTGGTTGAATAGCATCCGATTGGGCAGGCCCGTCAGCAGATCATGGAAAGCCTGGAATTGAATTTGTTCCTCCCCCCGTTGACGCCGAATGGCGCTGCCCAGGTTATCGGCAAACGCGACGAGGGTGGACTGTTCTCCGAGGGACCAGGGAAGGGCGGCATGACAGTTTTCGCAGCCCAAATATCCCCAGAGTTCAGTCTCGGATAGAAAGATTGGCACCATCAGGGCTGCATGGACCTTTTCCTGTTGCAGCAGCTGTTGTTCGTTGGGGGGAAACTCTTCCAGGACGCCGCCAAGGGGCATATGGAGTTCAAATGCTTCGTGCCAGCGGCCTAAACCCGCTTGCTCATAGGTCCAATTTTGCCAACGTTGGGAGTGAGGGCTTGTTCCGTCCCCCAGCGCCTCAAAGATTAGACGAAATCCCAACTGTGCTTGTTCTGGGAGACCACCGCTGTGTGCTTTGGTGGATGAGCCTTGAGCGTCTGTTGAACCGGGCATGTCATGGGCAGAGCTGTGAGCGAAAGATGCATGGGTGTGCTCTGCAGTTGCGTTTTTTGCATTAGCGTTCTCTGCATTAGCGTTCTCTGCGAGATCGCAACGATCGTTCTCGCAGAGGTACAGCCGGTCTATTTCTAAGGCGGCTCTGAGATGTTCTAAGGCGCGGGGAAAGGCTGTGGAGAGCTTGGAATGCCGCAACAAAACGCGGGTGGCATTCGCTAGGCCCAGTAGACAGCGCTCACGCTGTAAAACGGCTGCTTGGGGTTGGATTGATTCGGGATGGGTGGGGCGATCGCTAGCTGAGCGATAGGAGGGCCTCGATAATTTCACTGGTTTTGCGGTCGCTCTGAGCCGCAGAGAGGACTGGAATAGGCGTTCAGTCGCGATGGTCGGCACACACGCTGCAACAGTAAAGCAAGAGGCTTGCCTACAGCATGGGTATGAAACGTGAGGATTTTGGTAGCGAGCATCGGCAACGCTGTTTTAAATTCAACACACTAGAGCTGTCAAACTATTTTTTATCTCACGATGGCAAAAAATATTTCCTAGACTTTCCAGGCTCGAAAAAATCCTGTTTTAAGTTCTTTTGCCCAATGCCTCATTCAACCTTGCCTTGATTCCTTATGTTGAGGGAGCGTTAAAAACATGTCATCCATAACACCGAAACCTTACCGTGTCTTAAAGGCTGGATAAGTATGGTTGAGTATCTTTTTGAACAATTCTGATGAGGGTCAGCGCTAAAAATTGAGACGAATCTAAAATCATTTTTCAACAAAATAAAAATATCGACCTGATTGCGATGGAGCAAGCAGGTCGATAGGGGGGAATAACATTCAGCCGTTTGGAAATGGCGAAGGGTTGGGGAGTCGGAAGACTATCTCAAGGGACCTAGATTTACGCTTCCGGCATAGACTGCGCTTTCACCCAGCTCGTCTTCAATGCGCAGGAGTTGGTTGTACTTGGCAACGCGCTCACTGCGGCAGAGGGAGCCAGTCTTGATTTGTCCAGCCCGCGTCGCAACGGAGAGATCGGCAATGGTCGTATCTTCCGTCTCGCCGGAGCGGTGGCTGATGACCGAGCGATAGCCGTAACGGATGCCGAGGTCAATGGTTTGCAGCGTTTCCGTCAGGGTGCCGATCTGATTGAGCTTAATCAGAATCGAGTTGGCCGTGCCCTTGTCGATGCCTGTTTGCAAGCGGCTTGAGTTGGTCACAAATAGGTCATCGCCCACGAGCTGTACCCGGCTGCCCAGGCGTTCGGTCAACTTGGCCCAGCTATCCCAATCGTCCTCATGGAGACCGTCTTCGATGGAAATAATCGGGTAGTCCGTACAGAGTTTGTCCAGATAGTCGATCAGATCGGCAGGGCTGTGGCTGGATCCTTCGTAGGTGTATTGGCCATCGGTGCAGAATTCGGTCGCGGCCACGTCCATGCCCAGGGCAATTTGCTCACCGGGTTTGTAACCCGCCTTTTCGATCGCCATGATCATCAGTTCCAGGGCTGCCCGATTCGACTCCAGGTCCGGTGCGTAGCCACCCTCGTCACCCACGCCTGTGGATAGGCCCTTGTCCTTGAGAACCTTGCTGAGGGTGGCAAAGACTTCAGCGCCCCAGCGCAGGGCTTCGCTAAAGCTGCTGGCACCCACGGGAAGAATCATGAATTCTTGGAAATCCACATTGTTGCTCGCGTGGGAGCCGCCGTTGATGATGTTCATCATGGGCACCGGCAGCAGGTTCGCCAAGGGTCCACCGAGATAGCGGTAGAGGGGTTGCTCTGTGCAGAGTGCTGCCGCTTTTGCTGTGGCGAGGGACACGGCCAGGATGGCGTTGGCACCAAGGTTTTTCTTGTTAGGAGTGCCGTCCAGCTCAATCATGGCCTGGTCGATGCCGCTTTGATTCAATGCGCCCATGCCCCGCAGTTCAGGCATGATCTGGTCCTTGATGTTGCTGACTGCTTTAAGAACGCCTTTGCCATCGTAGCGATCGCCATCTTCATCCCGTAATTCATGGGCCTCGAAGGACCCCGTCGAAGCACCACTGGGGACCTGGGCTTCGCCCACGCATCCGTTGTCTAGGATGACGGCAGCTTCTACCGTAGGCCGTCCCCGGGAATCCAAAATTTCCCGAGCTTCAATTGAATCAATGTACATGCAAGCAGTTCAGAGTCTTTTTCCGTTGCATCATACGATCTTGCTTGGTATCAATGGGGATATGGGGACGAACGCAACGCTTGTTTACGATTTTTTAAGGAAAGCATGGATAGGGACGCTCCGATTGTGGCTTGCTCAGCCGTTTTTTTCGGGATGAGTTCCCCATGCCTCTCTCATTTAAGCCCGTGGTTTTCTCATTTAAGTCGGTGGGAGGTAAGTCGGTGAGAGGACTCTAAAATTAAGCAAGGCAATTGAGAATCAGAAACTGCACGAGGCTTGAACCATGAAAATGCTCCACACAATGTTGCGGGTCGGCAACCTTGAGAAATCGCTTCAGTTTTATTGCGACGTGCTGGGCATGACGAAACTTCGTCAGAAGGACTATCCCGGCGGCAAGTTTACGCTGGCCTTCGTGGGCTACGGCGATGAGAAGGACAACACGGTCATTGAGCTGACCCACAACTGGGAGACCGACAGCTACAACCTCGGAGATGGCTATGGCCACGTTGCGCTGGGGGTTGATGATATCTACGGTACCTGTGAGAAAATTAAGGCCCAGGGCGGAACTGTAACGCGGGAGCCGGGGCCGATGAAGCACGGTTCTACGGTGATTGCGTTTGTGGCAGACCCCGATGGTTACAAAATCGAATTGATCCAGCTTGGCAGCCGTAGCATTGATCAATCTAAGCTAGACGAACAGCCCAAGGCTGAAGCCGCTGCAACGACTTGACCCCATCCCTACTCCCTTCTTCTCTCTAGAACAGGAGAAGGGACGTGTTTTGGCAAGCGACAGCTTGTAAGCTATAAACCCAGTACCTCGAATCATTCATTCCTTCTGCGGATAGCCCAACCTCCATGCAGCCCACTGATCCCAACCAGTTCACCGAGCCCGTTTGGAACGCCATTGTCTCCTCCCAAGATGTGGCGCGTCAGTTTCGGCAGCAGCAACTGGAAGTGGAGCATGTCATGCTGACGCTGCTGGAAAAAGAAGACGGGTTTGCGTCTCAATTGCTAGAAGGCATCAGTGTCGATTCCGCTGACCTGTATCAGCGCCTGCAGGAATTTGCCCAGCGTCAGCCCCGAATGATGGGGGGCGAGCAGCTTTATCTCGGGCGCGGTCTAGATGAACTGCTAGATAAAGCCGAGAAAGCGCGTCAAATTTGGAACGACGACATCATCGACATTGAGCACACGCTCATGGGTTTCGTCGAAGACGATCGCGTGGGTCGCCGCCTTTGCTCAACCTATAACCTCGATGCTAAGACCCTGGCCACTGCGGTTGAGAATAATCGCAATCAAGTCATGGCTGAAGCGGAGGCGGAGGCTGAAGCCGAGGAAGAAGCTTCCCGCTACGAAAACCTGGAGCGATTTGGACGTGATCTGACCGAAGCGGCGGCTGAGGGCAAGCTCGACCCGGTGATTGGTCGGGATGATGAGATTCGTCGGGTGATTCAGGTCCTGTCTCGTCGCACCAAGAATAATCCCGTTGTGATTGGTGAGCCGGGGGTGGGTAAGACGGCGATCGCCGAAGGGCTTGCCCAACGCATCGTCAATGGTGATGTACCGGACTCACTCAAGGAACGTCGTTTGATCACCCTCGACATGGGCTCGCTGATTGCCGGAGCCAAATATCGCGGTGAGTTTGAAGAACGTCTACGCGCTGTCCTGCACGAAGTCACCCATTCCGACGGGCAAATTGTTCTCTTTATCGACGAACTCCACACCGTTGTCGGGGCAGGCAAAGGACAGCAGGGCTCCATGGACGCCAGCAACTTGCTCAAGCCGATGCTGGCTCGGGGAGAGCTTCGCTGCATCGGTGCGTCAACCCTGGATGAATATCGCAAAAATATTGAAACCGATCCGGCCCTAGAGCGCCGTTTTCAGCAGGTGGTGGTGGACCAGCCCAGCGTGGAGGATACGATCTCGATTTTGCGAGGTCTCAAGGAACGCTACGAAAGCCACCACGGCGTCAAGATTACCGATTCAGCCCTGGTGGCGGCGGCGATGTTGTCGAATCGCTACATTAGCGATCGCTTCCTGCCCGATAAAGCCATTGACCTGGTGGATGAAGCCTCGGCCCAACTCAAGATGGAGATTACCTCGAAGCCCACGGAACTGGAGGTGATCGATCGCCGCTTGACCCAGCTGGAAATGGAGAAGCTTTCGCTGGAAGGTGAAGCCCAGGGTGGTTTTGCCGATGCAACGGGATACCGACCGAGCGATCGCCTTGAACCCATCCAAGCCGAAATTGCCGAACTGACCGAAAAACAAACCCTGCTCACGGCCCAATGGCGCCAGGAAAAAGATCTACTGGATGCCGTGGGGACGATCCAAGAGCAGGAGGAGCAGGTTCGCATTCAGGTGGACCAGGCTCGCCGTGAAGGCGATCTACAAACGGCATCCAAGCTGGAATATGAGCACCTCGCCGGACTTCAGCGAGACAAAGAATCGAAGGAAGCTGAACTCCTGGAAATGCAGCGCCAGGGCATTAACTTGTTGCGTGAGCAAGTCACCAATGACGACATTGCCGAAATCGTCGCGAACTGGACCGGCATTCCCGTCAATCGGCTGATGGCGACGGAACGGCAAAAGTTGCTGCAAATGGAGTCATACCTACACCAGCGGGTGATTGGCCAAGACGAAGCTGTCACCGCAGTTGCTGCTGCAATTCGTCGTGCCCGAGCGGGAATGGGGGATCCGTCTCGTCCCATTGGTTCGTTTATTTTTCTGGGTCCTACCGGTGTCGGTAAAACCGAACTCGCCCGTGCTCTGGCCCAATGTCTCTTCGATACTGAAGATGCCCTGGTCCGTATCGACATGTCTGAGTACATGGAGAAGCACGCTGTTTCCCGTCTCATCGGTGCGCCTCCGGGATATGTGGGCTATGAAGAAGGCGGTCAGCTGTCGGAAGCGATTCGCCGCAAGCCCTATTCCGTTGTGCTGTTGGATGAAGTGGAAAAGGCCCACCCGGATGTGTTCAACCTGCTCCTGCAAGTCTTGGACGATGGTCGCATTACCGATTCCCAGGGACGGCTGATTGATTTTCGCAACACCGTGATTGTGATGACCAGCAACATTGGCAGTGGCTTTATTTTGGATGCCATTGGTGCGGAACCCAAGAAAGCTGCTGAAGCCATGGACCGGGTTAGCAAGGCTCTGCGCAAGCATTTTCGGCCAGAGTTTCTCAATCGAGTAGACGAAACGATTATCTTTGAAGCGCTCTCGAAGGAAGAGTTGCGCGCCATCGTGTCCATTCAAATCAAGCGACTGCATCGTGTCTTGGCCGAGCAAAAGATTGGTTTAGAATTGACCCCGGCCGCAGAGATGCATGTTGCCGATGTGGGGTACGACCCAGTGTATGGGGCACGTCCTCTCAAGCGTGCTATTCAGCGGGAGCTGGAGAATCCGATTGCGACCAAGCTGCTGGAAAATACCTTTGTCGAAGGTGACACGATTGTTGTGGAACTGGATGGAGATAGTCTGACGTTCGTGGCTCAGTCGGAAACGACGACCGAGAAAGAAGCGGAGACGGCGGCGATCGCCTAGGTACTACTTCCGTGAAGCTCACTATGTCACTTTGTGATGCTGTGCGTATCGGATTATTCTCGAATACTGAGCCTCGAACGCGAGCCCAGCGGCTTCAAATTACTGACCTTGACTGCAGCAGCGATCGCCGTTAGGCCAAAGGCTATAGCGCTGCAGGCTATAGAGCCGACGAACATTGAACGTTCCTGACGGAAGCGTTGCTGTCTCTATGACCATGTTTCTTTTGAACTCTTAAAAAGATAAAGGGTCGAACATGAAATGATTCTCTTAAGAGACTATTTCGTGCCATTGTTTTCTATCTGACTGTGAGTATTTCCTATGATGTTTAGCTCGAGTCAAAATAAATAAATTAATGCTATTTTTCGTTGAATAGTTGTTGAAAACTCCGTGCAAATTCGGTGATTTATCCTGCTTTCTGAGGGCACAATCACGGTAGCGGTAAGCACGTTGGCTTATGTTTGAGTGCCTTGTATTCACTTAAACATGCCTTCTTTCGCTTGCTTATGATGTAGTGACGGATTTTGCTGAAAGGAGAAAATATCCATGAATCGTTTTTTTAAGGCTGTTTCCTTGGTCGCATTGGCTGCGGGTACTGTTCTTTCTGTTGCGTCCCAAGCAAAGGCTGAATCGGTTAAATTCGAATGTCAGTATAATGAGCAGCTGAATCAGTACAGCACTGTGATGGCTGGTAGTGAAGAGGCCCTGATCGTTTGGACTGAGACCCTCGGTTCCGATCACCACCTGGGTGCCTATACTCCCGGTCGTCGTTGCCTCGCCGTCAGCACTCGCTTGACGAACCTGGCTAAGTCCGTAGGCATCAATGATTTGTCCAAGCTCAGCGATCTCGGCTATGTGAATGGTGAGCTGGTTGTTTTCAACTCCGAGTACAGCACGCCGATTGAGGATGAGGTGATCTTCACCCTCAAGCCTGGTAATCGCTACAACGCTGAAACGGTGACCGATCGCTTCCGTTTCCGTGTCGCGCCTGTGGGGGGAGTTAGTCTTCCTGACGCTGCTCTCTTCCCCATCGTTGAATAGAACGTTACGTTTCGTGGGCTAACTTCAGTGTTCTAAAGATTTAGGTGGGTGTCTATGGGCAGCATAGGCACCCACTTTTTTATGGCTTGGACTCCGTGCTTGCCCACAATTTTCGTTGTCTAAGCTACGCAAACTCAACAAAGTCGGCTATTCTAGATCCTTGTGTGAAACGACTTATATTGGGGAAGGCCGTGGCCAAAAAAAAGGCAGCACCAGATAAGAAGGGCAAGGGTTCTAAGCCTGAGGGCTCCGGTAAGCAGGCCAAGCCCGCTGCCAAGTCTGCTAAGGCTCAAGAGAGCGAAAGCTTCAACCTCGTTGGTTTCCTCAATGGCACCAAGGAAGAGTTGGGGAAAGTCGTTTGGCCCAGCCGTCAGCAGCTCATTAGTGAGTCGGCTGCGGTGATTTTGATGGTGAGTCTGTCCGCAACGGTGATCTACCTTGTAGATAACCTGCTGGGTTGGGCTTCCAAGCAAGTATTTGGGTAACAGGTAACAGGGAAGGGCCGTGAGCGAACTGTACGACGAAGAGCTAGAAAATGAAGCGACGGATGGGGATGAGCTAGATTCACCCTCCTCTGCCCAGGCTGAGACGACCAAAAAGCTGGGTAAGCCTCGCTGGTATGCGGTGCAGGTCGCTTCGGGCTGCGAAAAACGCGTCAAGATGAACCTGGAGCAGCGTCTCGATACGTTGGATGTCAAAGAAAACATCCTGCGGGTCGAAATTCCTGAAACTCCCATTGTTAAGATGCGCAAGGATGGCTCTCGCTCCACTGCAGAGGAAAAAGTCTTCCCTGGCTATGTGCTGATCTATATGCACATGGATGACGACACGTGGCAGGTGGTGAAGAATATTCCCAACGTGATCAACTTCGTCGGGGCTGAGCAACGTCGTCGCTATGGCCGGGGTCGGGGTCACGTGAAGCCATTGCCCTTGAGCCCGTCTGAGGTGCAGCGCATCTTCAAGCGCACCGAAGAGCAAAAGCCCGTTGTGAAAGTGGATTTTGCCGAGGGCGATCGCATCAAAGTGCTCAATGGTCCCTTCAAAGATTTCGACGGCGAAGTTGTCGAAGTCAGTCCCGAGCGCAGCAAGCTTCGGGCGCTGCTGTCGATTTTTGGTCGAGGCACTCCAGTGGAGCTGGAATTCAACCAAGTCGAAAAGCAGTCCTAACAAGTTTGAGGCGGGTTCGCCCGCTTCATTACATCGCTAGGAAGTCGGTTTAATCCGAATCCTGGCGTTTTTGCTGGGTGATATCGTTTGATGTCCCTCAGTGGGTTACGAGAGTCCGTCACTAGATAAATCGATGGCAAAAAAGGTAGTTGGTTTAATCAAGCTGGCTTTGCCCGCGGGCAAAGCGAACCCAGCACCGCCGGTCGGCCCTGCCCTGGGTCAGCACGGCGTCAATATCATGGCGTTCTGCAAGGAATACAATGCCAAGACTGCCGATAAGGCAGGCTTCATTATTCCAGTTGAGATCTCCGTTTTCGAAGATCGCAGCTTTTCGTTCATTCTCAAAACGCCGCCTGCATCCGTCTTGATCAAGAAGGCAGCAGGGATTGAGAAAGGGTCCGGCAACCCCTCCAAGGAGAAGGTCGGTTCCATCACGAAGGCTCAGCTCAAGGAAATTGCTGAGACCAAAATGCCTGATCTCAATGCGAATGACATCGAGGCAGCCATGAACATTGTCGAAGGGACCGCTCGCAACATGGGCGTCACGGTTTCTGACTAAGTTCGACCTGCGTTCGACGCAATTTGTAAGTAAGACCCAATATCTGTCGTTTTTCGGGGGAGAGGCATTTGCCTCGCGATGACCCCAACACAATATGGCTAAAAAAGTTTCTCGCCGCATGCGCGAGCTTCTTGCGAAGGTGGATGACAAGGCCTATGAGCCTTTGGATGCGCTGAAGCTTCTCAAGGAGACCGCGACGGCTAAGTTCAAAGAATCCGCTGAGGTTCACATTCGCCTCGGCATTGACCCCAAGTACACTGATCAGCAGATTCGTACCACCGTGGCTCTGCCAAAGGGTACTGGTCAAGAGATCCGCGTGGCTGTGGTTGCTCGCGGTGAAAAGGTTGCAGAGGCCACAAATGCCGGTGCTGATATTGCCGGTTCCGAGGAGCTCATCGACGAGATCTCCAAGGGCATGATGGACTTCGACCTGTTGATTGCAACACCGGACATGATGCCTAAGGTGGCACGTCTGGGTCGTGTTTTGGGTCCCCGTGGTTTGATGCCGTCGCCCAAGGGCGGTTCGGTGACAACGGACCTGGCCAGTGCGATCGCAGAATTCAAGGCCGGTAAACTTGAGTTCCGTGCTGACCGCACCGGCATTATCCACATCTCCTTTGGCAAGGCTGAGTTCAGTGCCGAGGATTTGCTTGTCAACCTCAAGGCATTCCAGGAATGTATCGATCGTAATCGCCCTTCTGGTGCGAAAGGTCGCTTCTGGCGCAGCATGTACGTGTCCTCCACCATGGGACCGTCCATTGAAGTGGATATCAATGCCCTGCAGGACATGAAGACCGACGACTTGCCTGCCTAGGTGTCAACCCAGCCCTGGCTGGGCAACTAACTGTCCCTGACAATTGGCCCTGACAATTGGCCCTGACAACTGGCCCTGACAAATGCCATGGTGCATGCCAAAAGTTGCATTCATCTGCAAGATTTCATGTATCATGGCTAACTGTTGGATGCATTCAGTTTTGAATGAGTCCGTACCCAAGAATTGATTAACGTCGAGGAACGCCTAGCGAATCAGCAATCCGCTACAACGCCATAGCCTCAACCAAAGACAGCGGGGGTCGCAGCATGCCTTAGGGCATGCCTAGACATAATTCCTGCCGAGGGTGAGTGTCTGAGCTGACGCTTTGCGTTCTGTTCGTCATTTCCTCCCCGGCCTGTCGTCGGGGTTTTGTTTTGAGCTTGGTTAGTGTGTTCTAAGTCGTTTTTCAACCCCGTTCAACGTTCCAAACCCGATCCAGGGAGGTGAAACCAAAAATGGGAAGAACGCGAGCAAATAAAGAGAGCGTTGTTGCAGAACTAAAGTCTCAGCTTGAAGAGACCCAAATGGCAATCGTCATGGATTACCAGGGTCTTTCTGTTGGCGAGATTTCTGAACTGCGCAACCGTCTCCGCGAGTCCGGCGCGACTTGCAAGATTGCCAAAAATACCTTCATGCAGAAGGCCATCGACGGCAATGACGAGTGGGCTGGCATGTCCGACCTGCTCCAAGGTAGTAATGCCTTCTTGCTTCTTAAGGATGATCTGGGCGGTGCCATCAAGGCCTACCAGGCGTTCCAAAAGGAAACCAAGAAGAGCGAACTGCGTGGCGGTGTCTTCGAAGGCAAGGCCATGTCCCTTGAAGACATCAAGGCCATTGGTGCTCTGCCTTCCAAGGAAGAGCTCATTGCCAAGATTGCAGGCGCTATCAACGGCGTTGCGACGCAGCTGGCAACTGGCATCAACGAAGTGCCCACTGGCCTGGCCCGCGCCATCAAGGCTATGTCCGAGAAAGAAGGCGAATAGAATCTTCGGATTGTCGCTTCTTTAGAGCGGTTTAGCTGCTCAAACAACCCTTTCAATACTTATCCATTCCAGGAGAAACAGACATGTCTGCAGTTTCTGAAATCGTAGAAAAGCTCAAGACTCTAAGCCTGCTTGAGGCTTCTGAGCTCGTTACCGCAATCGAAGAGACCTTCGGTGTTAGCGCTGCTGCAACCGGCGGTGTTGTGATGGCTGCTCCCGCTGATGGCGGCGGCGGCGGTGCTGCTGAAGAGAAGACCGAATTTGACGTCATGCTGACTGAAGTGCCTGCTGACGTCAAGATCAAGGTCCTCAAAGTGGTTCGCACCATCACTGGCCTGGGTCTCAAGGAAGCTAAAGGTATGGTTGAATCTGCACCTATTGCTGTTAAAGAAGGTATCTCTAAGGATGATGCTGAAGCTGCTAAGAAGCAGATCGAAGAAGCTGGCGCTAAGGTTGAAATCAAGTAATTTGATTTCTCTGTAACATTAGGAGCCGAGAAGCATTGGTTTGAGAATGGACCCAAGTGTCCGTCAATTCTCAATCGTTCCTTGCCTCATTCTTAATGATATTTGCCTGTGAGAAAGCCCAACTGTACCTAGTGCAGTTGGGCTTTCCTATACCCTTGCCCTTGATCGCGGGATGGGTTGTCAGGCTCCTAGCCTCGAACCACGGCGCTAGAAGTCTCAAGATTCGTAACGCCAAAATCTGTAACAATAGGAAGCTGATGCCAATGGCATTCCGTTTGAGCCGCACATTTGAGAATTGAGCCTTGGGTGTCGAACTTCGCAGTTACGTCTACATTGATAGCCTTCAGCCTCAGCACGCGGCCTTTGTCGGTACGGTTTCCCAAGGATTTATGCCCCTGCCTGGGGATGCATCACTCTGGATTGAAATTTCTCCCGGTCTCGAAATTAACCGCTTGATGGATACGGCGATGAAGGCGGCAGTGGTTCGCCCCGGCGTGTTGTTTGTTGAGCGTCTCTACGGTTTGCTTGAGATTCATGCCAGCAGCCAAGGCGAGATCCATGCGGCGGGACAGGCCATGCTGGCGAAGTTGGGGGTCACTCGGAACGATAGCCTCAAGCCTCGTGTGGTGTCTAACCAGATTATTCGCAACATTGATGCCCACCATGCCCAGCTGATTAACCGGAGTTGTCGAGGCATGATGATTACGGCGGGGCAGACGCTCTATGTTTTTGAGGTTCAGCCTGCGGCCTATGCCTCCTTGGCAGCCAATGCGGCGGAAAAGGCGGCACTGATTAATATTTTGCATGTGACGTCCGTGGGCAGTTTTGGACGCTTGTATCTCGGTGGGGCTGAGCGAGATATTTTGGCAGCCGCTTCGGCTGTGACAGAGGCGATTGAAAACCTACCGGGCCGTAGTATGGCTGTTGGCAAGCGGGAGTAGCCATGGCAAATTTGGAACATCTTGCAAAGGTCTACCAGGGCCGCGTTGGGAACGGTGATGTTGGAACCCATGGCCTGGATCGTTCTGACCGTGAGGATTTCAATCTGTCCTTTGTTGGACTGAACCTTGTGGGTGCAGATTTGCGTGATGCCGATCTCCGAGGGGTTAACCTGATGGCCGCGGATTTGCGCCGAGCTAAATTGATGGGCGCTAATCTGACCGGGGCAACGTTGATTGCAGCAAACCTGCATCAGGCGGACCTGCGAGGCGCCCTGCTAAATCGTGCTCGACTCAACCGGGTCAACTTGACTGAGGCTGATTTGCGCAATGCAACCCTCTGTGAAGCCCTGTTGGATGCTGCTAGTTTGAATGGCAGCACTTGGATTGGGGCATCGCTCTATTGTGCAAGTTTAATTGGAGCGAGTTGTGTGGCGGCTCATTTGACCCAAGTGAATGCGATTGAAGCCAACTTTAGCCGTTGCAATTTGCAGGGTACTGACTTGCGCTGGTCCGATCTACGCCAGGCTAATTTCTTTGAGGCTCAGCTACAGGGAACGCGATTTCAAGGCGCGAACCTACATCGGGCCAACTTGCCAGGAACGATACAGGGTGAGGCCTGAGGTGCTTATCTCAGAGATAATTTGGGATCCAGCTGGTGGGAGTGGACTCAGTCTTTGGTTTGGGAATCCATAACTTTGGCGGATTGCATTGGGCGAGGCCAGTCCTATAATGCTGCCAAGCTCTAGGAATATCACTCCTGGTGGCGTGGGACCGTAGCTCAGTTGGATAGAGCGACCGCCTCCTAAGCGGTAGGCCGCGCGTTCGAATCGCGCCGGTCCCGTACCATGGCTCTTCGTCTCACTTCCCTTTTCTCCAACGATTAAAGGGTCAAACATCAATGGTTGAAGAATGGTTGAAGAAGAGGGAGCTGAAAAGCCATGGAGACGAATCCCAGGCGCGACACGATTCGTTGCCTAGTGCTGGGCGTATTGTCCTGTGAGTTTGTTGAGTTGGTTGACGAGCAAACTGAGGAATAGTCCCACGTCAGTGACGACACCGATGGATTCGATGGAACCGCGATCGCTCAATTTCGTCACCACCGCTGGATTGATATCCACGCAAACCATCTTGACCCCAGCTGGGGTCATATTGCCGACCCCGATGGAGTGGAGCATTGTCGAGAGCATCAGAATCAAGTCCGCCCCCTCAATCAATCGCGCATAATCCTCCTGGGCTTCGATCAGATTCATCTTTGTATCGGGCAAGGGACCGTCATCACGAATCGAGCCCGCCAGAGAAAACGGCACATTATTCTTGACGCACTCGTACATGACACCGCTGGTGAGTACACCCTCTTCCACGGCATTGGCGATGCTGCCGCAACGGCGGATGGTGTTGATGGCTTTGAGGTGATGGCGGTGTCCGCCGTGGACCGAGGTGCCCCGTTTCATATCCACCCCCAAGGACGTGCCCATCATGGATTGCTCGATGTCATGGACGGCGATCGCATTCCCCCCCAAGAGACCCTGGACATAACCCTGGCGAATCAAATGGGTGAGGTGTTCGCTGCCGCCGGTATGGATGACGACGGGACCCGCTGTGACCACTGCTTTGCCGCCGCGATCGCGAATCTGCCGCAGATCCCAAGCAATCTGCTCCACGACCAATTCAACCCGGCGTTCGCTGGAAACCCCTGCCCCCATGAAGCTGAATTCATCGGTTTGCTTGCTCTTGAAGGAGGTCTCGCTGCGCAGGGTGTGAATGCCGTCACTGCCGACGACAACCTCTTCCCCAGCCTTGAGATCGCGCAAAATTTTGCAGCGAGCCACGGGACCGCTGTTCTCATGGGTGATGGCGATCGCTCCATCCATCCGTTGAGCCTGAACCCGAATCCATTGATCCTTGACCAGTACTTCTGTTGGATAAATCGTTGAAACGTAAAAATCATCGGGGGCAACGCCATCTTGCACCACCCTTTCGAGCTGGGCCGATGATGTTTCCTGGGGCAAGCTCACAGCGCCTAGATCCACTAGCTGGCTCATGATGTCAGCCATGACCCCAGTTTCCGGTGCTGAGATCTTGATGTCTGCGGTGGACGCATCCTGGCGCTGTTCGCCCAAATCAAAATTGAGAACCTGGAAGCTGCCACCACCGGAGACGACCGTATCCAGAGCACGGTTGACCAAGCCAGAGTCGAGTAAATGCCCTTCCAGTTGGACCACACGACTCTGAATGCTAGAGCTGTGGGGTTCTCCCTGGCGAGGTTCCGTGACGCGTAGGGTTAGGCATTTTGCGGCACCGCCAGCCTTGAGAAACTCCGTCAGCGGTGTCTCCACGATCGTAAAGCCATGGGTTTCTAGGGCTTGCTTCAGGGAGGGGCTGGCTTGATTCATCACCACGATGCGATCGACGTTCACCGTGTTGCAGGCAAAATTAATCGCGTCTACTTCATCAATGGGGATACGCTTCTCGGCGGGGACACGTTGCTCAATCAAGTGATTGGAGTAGGTGTCAAAGGCCGCTGGATAGTAGAGCAAATAGCCATCGCTCAGCGGGCAAAAGCAGGTATCCAGGTGATAGAAGCGTGGGTCAACCAGTCGCAGGGAGAGCACCTCCACATCGAGCCATTTGGCTAGGTAGGGATGGGAGTCCAGCTCTGAACGGAAGCCGTACCCAGCCCAGAGCCAGCGGCCAGACCTATCCAAAAGTGCATCGCCAGCGCCTTCAAAGGGCAAACTTTTGGGCAACGTATGAACGGTATAGCCCTGGTCTTCAAACCACTTTTGGAAATGGGGCTCTTCTCCCTGCCGTTCGGGATGAAAAAATCGGCTGAGCACCACTGTCTTTTCTAATACCAATCCCGCATTGGCCGTAAAAACCATATCGGGCCAGCCAATCTGGGGCTCTATAAGATCAACCGTTGCGTAGCGTTTTAGAACTTGGTGTAGTGTATTCCACTGTTCCTCCGCTCGTTCTCGGGAAGATCGATTGATGTTGCCCTCCATCCAAGGGTTGATGACGTAATCGACATCATAATGATGCGGTGGACACATCAGAATTCGAACTGAACTAACCATATTTACCCCAATCTCTCAATCCCAAAATTTTTATGGGATTTACTGGGCCAGATATACCGCATTGATTGATCGTTTTCTAGCACCTTGCGAAAGAGAATTGTGGCTCGACTAAGATGCCTCAATACGCTCCCCATAATTTTAAATTCATGCTTCCATGACCTTAAAAATACAGAGAAAAAGGGGCTAGACCCAGATATAGCAGCGGTTGATGCTGGGTTGCTTCGGGGGGGAAACAACGGGCAAAAGCCCATGATATGGAGTGATGCCCTTGCTGAATCGTTAGGATTCTAAATTCTTTTTGAAAATGTCATGTATTGCTGACGCTTTGTTCAACCCTTAAATTTGAGGCAAGTTCGGTACTGTACAATACCGAAAGTGAATGGAGTTCGAGGCGTCAGCCGCACTGTTTCCTGTCGTCCTGATTATTCTGTGGGTCTCGGAGGCAAATTGCCCGCGGAACAACTTTTAAGCCGGATAACCGTCGGTATTTGCTCCACAATTTTTTAATGAGAGTGCCTTGTCCATACCCAGTCTGATCTCTTGCGGGACTTCTTCCTGACTAGGGGTCTTCGAAGAGACGAGTTTGGCCTTTCTGAATCATCTTTATTCAGAATTGTCTGTTGATTCCGTCGAGGTATGGGAATTCTGTGGGTGAAGGAAAACACTGTTGGATAAGAACGTTTGTTCTTTTTGATTGAATAACTTAGGGGGTTGTCATGCCTAAACTGCGCCAATATTCGATTTGCGATATCCAAGATGAAGTCCGCGCATTGGTGGAGCGAGGCTCGGTGGGTCGCCATCACCGTATTTATGAATTGAGTCGCCATTTTGGGGATCGGGAATGGCAAAAGCTTGAATCACTGCTGGAGCAGAATGACTATCTCCTCAGGGATCGTGTCATTGACCTTGTTGGTAAGGAAACTTGGTTGAACGATTAGGGATTTGATCCTGGCTTGACCCTTTTTTGCGCATCTATTCCTAGGGAGAGATGCGCAATTTTTGGGCGTCGTTTTTTAGATGAAAAGACTGCCCTATGGGTGGCGTTGACCTTGTACTCTCCTGGGTCTACTCCTTAACTTTTGGCTGGGGTTTGTTGAGGTTTGCTTCACCGACTAAGTAGGAAATTGCATAGGGATTATCGACTTTTTGCGATGCTTTTCTGAGTTCTATGCCTACAACATTTCCGTCTTCGTCGTAATCTAGAACGAAGCCCGGCGCGATTTGCGTGGTCTCTTCAACAGACAAGTTTTCAGAGAAGGAGATTTGTAGGATATCTTTCTCTGAATCGTAGAGGACTTTCATTGGAGGCCGTGTCTCATGGTCGAACAGTAGATGCTGGGTCGCATCATGATGATTGCATAGCGTTTGGGCTTATCCCCGGCGATGTGAGTTTCTTGAACGTGAAACAGAGTTGAAGGCTCTTTTCAGTCTTTTCTTTTCAGTCTTTAATGTGTGGAGTCTGATTCCGCAATCATAGAAACTCAAGAGAGGGGTGGGCTGCATCATGGGCAACAGAAAAGTAACACCAAAACCATTGAAGTCTCCTCTATCTCAGGAATTATCTGCTATGGAAAGTCTGAGTTTAGGCGAGTCGTTGTCAGTTCCTGCTGGGGGAACGATTCGGCCCATCGGCGTCTATGTGTTGTCGGGACTGGCGGTTCTGGGCGATTGCCTGCTGGCCTTGGATACGGTTCGGGGCTATTTGGTTAGCATTGACCCTAAAACGAATAACACCACAATCTTGAATTCTTTGGGTCTCGAAGGCTGGATGGATGCCACGGGATTGGCTGTTGACGAGGGCATGGTTTGGTTTGCCAAGGGAAAACAGATTTTTTCTTGGGATGGCTTGTCGGCGGAGACCCCAGAAGCCAGTGTGATAGAGGCGTTTGCGCGATTACCCTACGATGTTGATGGGGTGGCTGTTTGGGGTTCAACTGTGTATGCCTCCTGCCAAAAGTCGGGCTATATCCATGGTTTTGATCGGGCGACGGGGAAGTCTGTGGTCCGTTTTCCGCAGCCTGGGGTTGGCACGGAACATTTGACGGTGACGGAGGATTTTCTTTGGGTTTGCGATCGCGCCGAACAAACCGTCTACTGTCTCGATCGTGCCACGGGGGAGATTCAGTTCAGTGCTCTGACGCCCTTCGCATCGCCCACGGGGATTGCGCTGTATCCGTCCGCTGAAGGGTCTGAGCCAACCTGCTACGTGCTCTATTCCGACGAGGAGCCCTATATTCGTGACGATCCCAATGCGGAGTCTCCCTACCAACTGACGTTTCGCGATCGCACTTTCATCCATCCCCTCCATCTGCGCCACGATCCGGAGACCCGCTGCACGCTCTCCAATGGCTACTTGGTGGAATTGTCCTACGTGGAAGAGCTACTGCCCCTGGAATCACTAACGCTGAATCAGGTGGAATGGCGCATTGCGCTGCCGTCGGATACAGCCCGCCAACGGGTGCGTCATGTGGAACCAATTGGCCATCCCTTCACAATTGAAGAAAAAGAAGGGCAGCGGGTGGCCGTCTTCAAATTTGATCAACTACAGGCGAACCAAGGTGGTTTATTGGGCTGGCGAGCGGTCGTGGAAATGTATAGCCTCAAATATCATCTCTCCCCCGCCGACGTGGAGGATATTCCTGAACTCTCGCCGGAATTCCAGCAGCGTTATTTAGTCGATGATGATGAGCTGGCCATGGATAATCCAACGATCCAGCGGGCGGCGAAGGAAGCCGTAGGCACGGAAACCAATGTGCTGCGAAAAATGCTCAAGATTCGCAACTATGTTTACGATCGCTTGTCCTACGGCATTCAGCCCCACATTGATACGCCCGATGTTGCCCTAGAGCGAGGTGTGGGTTCCTGCGGAGAATACGTTGGCGTTTTGCTGGCCCTGGCACGGCTCAACGGCATTGCCTGTCGGACCATTGGTCGCTATAAGTGTCCGCCCCATCCTGAGCGGCGTCATCTCCCTTTGGAGCCAGATTTCAACCATGTCTGGCTAGAATTTTATGTGCCGGGGATCGGTTGGTTGCCAATGGAATCCAACGTGGATGATGTGATTGAGCGTGGCCCCTATCCCACCCGATTTTTTATGGGATTGTCCTGGTTCCACACGGAAATTGGCAAGGGGATTAGCTTTGAAAAGATGAAAGCAGCGGATGTGCCGGAGCACATTTCCTTGGGCGATTTGGCGATTAACCATATCCGGTTCCGCATTATGGATGAGTTGGTTCCCGGTAACGCTGCCCATTCCGGCTACTCCCCGAACGGCAGCATTTCTAAGGCGGGAAAGGCGTGAAGAGGTTTCAGGCTTACTCGTTGATGATCCACGGCGGGGCGGGTGTACTGGCGGACATGAAGCATGAAGCGAGCGAAGCCCAGTTTCGGCAGAGCATGCTTGATGTTCTGGAGCAGGGTCGCCAGTGTCTTGAAGCCGGTGCCAGTGCCTTGGATGCGGTGGAGCAGTGCGTTGTGTTGCTGGAAAACAATCCCCATTTCAACGCGGGCCGTGGATCGGTGCTGAATGCCCAGGGCCAGGTGGAAATGGATGCGGCTTTGATGAATGGCGAGGACCTGCGGGCGGGCGGTGTCGCCTGCATCAAGCAGGTGAAGAATCCCATCGCCTTAGCTCGGCATGTTTTGGAGCAGGGTGACCATGTGTTGTTGGCTGGAGAAGGTGCCCTGGAATTTGCCCAGACCCGAGCCGTTGAATTGTGTCCTGATGAGTATTTCATCACGGCAGCACGTGTACAACAGCTCAGGGAGGCCCAGGCTGCTGGGCGTATGACGCTGGACCATGAGACTCTTCCGAATCGGCCATCTCAGAAACTGGGAACGGTGGGGGCGGTGGCGCGCGATCGCATGGGTAATCTTGCCGCCGCAACTTCGACGGGAGGGCTGGTGAACAAACGTTGGGGACGGGTGGGGGATACGCCGGTGGTGGGTGCGGGGGTGTTTGCGGATAACGAGACCTGTGCCGTTTCAGCAACGGGCTATGGTGAGCAATTCCTGCGGACCGTGTTGGCTAAAACCGTTTCGGATTTGGTGTGGTTGAGACAATTGGATGCGATCGCAGCGGCCCAGGCCGGGATCGAGTACCTCGTGGAAAAAGTGAATGGCGAGGGTGGACTCATTGTGATTGATCGGTACGGGCGCTGTGGTGCCGCACAGTCTACTTCTGGCCTCATTCATGGCTGGATCGAGCTAGAGGGCGAGGCCTGCTGCCGGTTGGGAGCGTGAGTCGTTTGGTTGTGTGAGGTGTCTGGCTGTGAGTCGCTGTTGGGCAAAGGACTGCTGGTGGCCTGATCGATCTGGCTGAGCATCCGGTCGGCCAAACGCTCTGCGGTTGCTGGGCTAATGGACGGTTCAGAGAAGGCAAAATTCAGTTGCATTCTGCCCCGGAAGGTGGTGACCGCGACACCAAGAATGCCGCCAAAGGCAGTTTGCGGGGATGTAAAACTGATGTTTTCTAGCCTGAGTGCTCCATACTCATGAGGCATATTGACCCGCCCAACGTTGGTGAGTCCTGCGGTGCTCAGTGATGTGTCAGATTGACGCAGCATGGCTTCTATAATCTTGCGACTCATGGAAAGCGTGCTGAACATATCCCGCTGCGCGAGCTTTTGCTCAACTTGTGTTTTGATCTCCCGCGCGAGCGTCCAAAAATAGGTGTCTGGCTTGAGACGATGCCAAGAAGTCACAACGGAGGCAAACAGACCGAGATGCTCGTGACCGACCTGGGGCTGGAGATGGCGACGTAGATCGGTAAAGGAGTTGAAATTGACGGGAAGATCCTGCTGAAGCTCTGGCGAGAGTTCCTGGGCAATACTCCGCAATAACGCCGCGCTAAGAGCGCCGTGGACCGATGTCTTTTCTTGGCGACAACGCTGGACAAGTTGTGTCAACAAGTCTGGGCTGAGCTGGCGTTGAATCCAGCCACAGCGACGTTCTGAAATCGGAACGGTTTGTGCAAAGGGAAGGGTTTTGGGTCTGTAGCGGAGCTTCTTCCACTTGAGCCGGGCTACCAAGGCGATACCGGCGAGCTTTCCCCGGAAACCCTGGTGGGATGGAGGCAGGAGGCTCTCAATGGAGGGAAGGGGCATCAGCGGAGATAAAGCCACTGGCAATGTCTCTTGGAAATGATTTCCCTCCAGCAGGTATTGGCAAGTGCTCAAAATCTCGGAATGAAGATTCAGGCTGGAGAGACCATCGCTGATGGCATGGTGCAAGGTCGTGATCAGATGGTTGGTCTGGCTCTGGGGGTGTTGTACCAGCACGACGCGAATAAGATACCGTGTGCTGGTGATTGGTTGGTTGAGCTCCTGTTGGACCGATTGTTTCCAATCCTCAGGATTGGTGATGGTTTCCACCCTCAGAGGGATTTGGAGGTCAGCGCATTGTTGGAACGCTAAGTCGTCGAGCCGCCCTACGATGACAGAACTAAGGCGAGGATGACGCTGGCGCAGAAGCTCTAGGGCTTGGGCCAGTTGCTCTGCATCCAGGGGCCCTTTGACCTGGCTAATGGTGATGACGTTATAGGTGGCGGCGATTTGGTTGGTGAGCTCAAGGGTTTGCTCCGCCGGGATGAGCTCGCGATCGCAGCTTTCTGCCCAACATTGGGGAATTCCTTTGAGAGACCCTAGCGAGGGAACGATGAGCTGAGACTGTAGGGCACGGCGCATAGAAGTTCGCAAATTCTTGTACGCAGACGCTAGCTTCTACAACGGGGCAAATGGGGCAACTTTGCATAATTAATACTCATTTCTTGTTGTTTCTGTCCGTAACTTTACTGGTTTGCCTGGGATTTTCTGGCCGAAGTGATGGATCTAGGGACTCAGCCATGTCGCTTGGCTTAGGTCACTCAGCTTAACTATTGGTCCAATTTTGGGAAGGACGCTGACCGTACAATCCCCGCGCCCAGTAATCCTGGCAGCAGTATGAAAAGACATCTCAATCTCAGGGAAACCCCCTTGCTTCTGCTCTTAATAGATCCGATTTTTCCCGCTGAAATAAGATCTATGCCAGAAAGAGTGCCCCCGTCTGGTTAAATCGCTTTCTTGATGGGCTTCGCGAAGGCTCCTGGCGGGGGAGATGGGCGAGTGGGCTAGGAAGACTGCTGGATAAATTCCCGAATGGCAGACTTTACGGGAATCCAGTGGTTGATGTAGATCACTTCCCCCTTTTCAAGGTAGGCTTCCGCAGCTGAGAGCAAGTCCTTTGCCGTTTGAGGGTCATCAATTTCTTCGCTGATCTTGACGCGCTGTCCCGGCTGCCCGGGTTTTTCCGTATATTTCTCAATCAGGGGGTTGTAGGGATTTTTGCTTGGTTTTCGCAACCTTCTTGGTTTGCGTTCTGTTGTTTCAAACGGTGTATTGAGGTCAAAGTTGAGCCGCAGGTATTCTGTTTTTGCGCCTTGACTAAACAGGAGCTGACGGGACATGGCCTCTGAGATTTCCGCACCGGGATTCAGAAAGATGTCAGGCAAATTCTTTAACCACTCGATCTGCCCCCACTGTTTGACATCGCTGTAACTATGGACTTTGGTAGTTTTGCCTGTGCCAACGGAAAGCAGCGTGATGTCCTTTAAGGTGACATCCGGGTCAAGGAGAGCATGGGCGATCGCCGCCAGTTCCGGATTATTGGCTGAGACTCCACCATCAATGTGGGGCAGGGCATCGCCTTCGGAGTAGTAGGGGAGTTCGTAGGGGGGGAAGAACGTCGGGGCAGAAGAAGACGCTGTGCAAAGCTGCCAAAGCGGTAACGAGTCGTACCATCGCGGATTGTCAGCGGGATTATTGCTCGCAAAAAAACTGGTGTTGCGAGAGAGCGTATCGTACGCCAGGATCAATAGGATGGGTCGGTTTAATTGATGGTGTAACTCATTAATGTTGGGGCAGCGAGCCACGCCGTTCTCGTCTTGAATACACAACTCTTCTTTGAGAACGTTGGCTAGGCCTTGAGATTCACCCACGGCGTGAGGATAGAGAGCGAAGGGCGAGAAAAAACGCCGGAGGGCCCGCCACTTGGATTGGCGCTGTTGGCGAATCTTGGGCAGGAAAATGTCATTGCCTCGGTTTTGATAGATCTCAATCGCTTCTTCTGCTCCTTTTCCCAAGGCGATCGCTGCTGCTAGGATCGAGCCCGTTGATGTTCCAGCGATTAAATCGAAATATTCATGGAGTGTCTGGCCTTTTTCTTCACGAATCTGTTGCTCTACCTCAAGCAACAGTCGGGCGGATAATATCCCGCGCATTCCGCCGCCATCAAGGCTGAGAATCTTGAAAACCATAAAGAATTAAGCCATAAATACCCTGATTTGATTCTAATCTAGGAGTTTTTGTTGCCCGCCCCGTTCGTTAACAAACGACACGGGACGGACAAGCGCTGATTTCTAGAGGTATTTGGCAAACAGGATGGAAGAACAATGGGGTTCGCCTGAAGATTCTCTGGGGTGAGTCAAGTCAAATCGTTGTTCTCAGGCAGTGGCAGTGTCTTCTTGGAGCCTTGCCCAGGGGAGCATGTCCCTCCGCTTTAGAGCCCCTAGTCCATCCCCTCAATCGGTGCAAAACCCTGGCGCTGAACGTTCTCTGTCACGGTGCGCGGGTCGAGGAACTGGAGCAGATAATCCGGTCCTCCAGCTTTTGATCCGACACCCGAAAGCTTGAATCCACCAAAGGGTTGCCGCGCTACGATCGCCCCCGTAATCGTCCGGTTAATGTACAAATTCCCCACCTCAAACTCCGCCTCTGCCCGGACAATGTGGGACGGCGTGCGGGAATAGAGACCGCCTGTTAAGGCAAAGTGGGTGTTGTTGGCGATCGCCAACGCCTCCCCAAAATCCACCGCCTTCATCACCGCCAACACCGGCCCAAAAATCTCCTCCTGGGCGATCGTCCCCTCGGGGTCCACATCCGTAAAGACAGCGGGTCCCACAAAATACCCCGGCTCCGGCGAAGGCAGCTGCACCGCCAGCGTCGCCTCCGCCTTACCCTTGTCGATGTAGTCACGAATCTTTTGCTGGGCTGCCCCATCAATCACTGGCCCAACCTTGGTGCTGGGCTCCGATGCATCACCAACATTGAGCGACTTTGTGGCTTCCACCAGCCGCTCCACAAACATGTCGTAAATCGATGCCATCACGATGACCCGCGAGCAAGCCGAGCACTTTTGCCCGCTGTAGCCAAAGGCCGAGTACACCACCCCCTGCACCGCCTGATCCAGGTCTGCGCTCTCATCCACAATGATGGCGTTCTTGCCCCCCATTTCTGCGATCACTTGCTTGAGGTGCTTTTGCCCAGGACGAAGCACCGCAGCATCGGCGTAGATTTGGCAGCCCACTTCCTGGGACCCCGTGAAGACAATGGTGTTGACATCGATATGCTTCACCATGTGGTTGCCGACGGTCGAACCTCGCCCCGGCACATACTGGAAGACGCCCTTGGGAATTCCGGCTTCAATCAAAATTTCACTCAGCTTAGCCGCAATCACTGAGGTCACGGCGGCGGGTTTGAGCAGGGCGCAGTTGCCCGTGACTAAGGCTGCGACGGTCATGCCCGTGGGAATCGCCAGGGGGAAGTTCCAGGGCGAAATCACCAGGACAATGCCCTTGGGACGGTAGAAGTAGCGATCGCGCTCCCCCGCCACATCGTAATCAATCTCTTGGTCCAGCCGCTCCATCTCCGCTGCATAGTAGCGACAGAAATCAACAGCCTCCGATACCTCCGCATCCGCCTGGTGCAGTGGCTTACCGCCTTCAAATACCATCCAGGCATTCAGTTCATGGCGGCGTTGCTCCAGCAAGTCTCCGGCGCGGCGGATGATGTTGGCACGCGCTTGTGCTGGCGTTCGTTTCCAGGTGGTGAAGGCTGCTTTGGCCGAGGCTATCGCCTCGTCTGCTTGCTCAATGCTAATCTGCCCGACGGTCCCGACAATCTGCTCTGGATTGCAGGGATTGACTGATTCAACCCGGGCCTCCGTCTGGACCGATTCACCGTTGAGCACAGGCCAGTAGGTTTTTCCCAGTTGCTGACGCACATTTTCTAGGGCCGCATTGGCTTCAGAGCGGAGGGCAGCCATCGCATAGTCCGTATCCGCCGCTGGCTCAATCCGTGTCACGGGATCTGTCGGTGACGTAATTGGTGTGGGTACGACTTTATCTGCATCGCGATCGCCCTCTCCCCAGACCGGAACCGCAATCAGCCCCTCCGCCGGACGCTCTTCCAGGCTCTGGCGCAAAAATGAGCTATTCGCGGTGTTCTCTAGCAACCGCCGAATCAGATAGGCCATGCCCGGAATTAGGTCGCCGTAGGGACAGTAGACCCGAACGCGGTGTCCCTGTTTCGCCAGCGCCGTAGCCAGATTGTCTGCCATGCCGTAGAGCACTTGGAATTCGATATGGCGCGGTGGGATGTTGAGTGCTTGGGCGATCGCCATGGCATGGGCCTGGGAGCGCACGTTATGGCTACCGATCGCTGCATACAGATGCTCGTGGTTCTCCAGCAGGAGCTGTGTCATCCGCTCAAAGTTGGCGTCGGTGGAGGACTTCTGGTTGTAAACCGGTGTGGCCCAGTGATTCTGCCGCGCAATGATCGTTTCCTGATCCCAGTAGGCTCCTTTGACCAGGCGCACGGTCACCGGATTGCCCCGCTGTTTGGCCCAGCCGATGAAGTCCTTCAGGTCTTGATAGCTATCGCGCAGGTAGGCCTGGAACGTAACGCCGATGTCCGTGCGATCGCGAAACTCCTCTTCCATCAGCAACTGCTTCAGCGTTTCCAGCGTCGCGTCCTTGTAGCGATACTGCTCCATATCAAAGTGGACCGCCGCGCCTAGTTCCTTGGCTCGGCGCAGCAGCGTGCGAATATGCGCCCCGACCTTAGCCCGACTTCCTTCTACATCCAGTGCGTCAAACTGCGAATAAAACGCTGTCAGTTTGACCGAGACCTGCACCTGGGCTAGGCCAACGGCGTTCCCACTGGCATCCTTGGCCTGGTCGAGCTGCGGCACCTTCTGCCAGCGCTTCGATGCCTCAGTGAGTTGTTCCATCAACCCGAGATACTGATGGAGATAAGACTCTGCTTCCTGTTCTGTGACCACGGCCTCACCCAAGAGATCCATGGTGAACGTCATGGACTGCTTACGCAGTTGCTCAAGGGTTTTGAGGGACTGCTTGAGATTTTCTCCTGCAATGTACTTGCGGGCCAGAGTTTCCACGGCGGTGGATAGTGTCGTCGCGGCGACTTGCCCCGGCATTGAATCTGCGTCGGCAAAGTTCAGCAGATTTTTCAGCGCTTGCGGTAACTCCACCGCAGCGTCACCGAGATATTCCTGGAGGTGGCGGGCAATCTCGGGTTTAGATTTGAGCGCAGGGAGGGCATCGATCAACCGGAACATCTGCACCCGCAATCCCGGATTCTCCATGGTCCAGCCCAGCAGTTTGTCGTCCCAGCGGAGTTGGTCCCGCATTTTGGAGAAGAGCGATCGCTTCTCCCGACTCTCAGCCAATAATGCTCGGGCGATCGCCTGGGTCTGCTCCTCATATTTGGAAGAGTCAGGTGATTGTGCAGGCGAGAAAGATCTGTCAAGAACCATGCGAATTCTGTCGTCAATAGAAGCATCTTTGGAAATGCTCAGTCCTATCTCCCTATTATGAGTTCTGTCGATTCAAGCTCATTGGTGTTGTGTCAGCATTACGTAACAAATTTGCTTCAATAAATGCTGAGCGGCATAAAAATGAGGATGCCTGAGACTAGGCATCCCCAAGGGGGTGATCGCTTTCCCACGACCCGGAGCCGTAGGGGCGGGGGTCTCCGCTAGCGTCGAGATGCAGCCTCTTCTGAGGAGCGCTTTGAATTCACCGTAGACCGTACCTTTTTCTTTTTGGGAGAGCGATTTTTGTGCTTCTCTTTGACCTTTTCCACCGGAGCGGTTTCCTCCGGAGATGGGTTACGAGCGTTGATCAATTCAATCGCTCGGCTAACGCTTTCTGGAAAAATTACGACCAGGCTATTCTCTGGAGCGTTATCCAAGGCCCATTCAATGGCCTGTGTTTCGTTGAGCTGAACGGTATGAGATAGCGCAACTTCATCGTTTTCGGCTTGCCCTTGCACAATGCCTTGGGTGATTAATGCCGCAGCATCTCCCCGAGGCCGACCTCGGTTGTCATCATCTTCTTTGACAATGATCTGATCAAAGATCGTTGCGGATAGGGCACCCAATTCTACGAGGTCTGCGTCGCGGCGATCGCCCGGCCCGCCCACGACACCAATGGTTGGACCCGTCCAATTTTTGACAAAGCCGCCCACCGCAGCATAGCCGGCTGGATTGTGAGCGTAGTCCACCAGGGCATGGTAATGACCCAGATTGAACAGGTTCATCCGTCCCGGTACCTGCTGCGCGGATGCCCGGAAGCTGCGTAGGGCAGTACGAATGTCTTCCACGGAGACCCCTTGGACAAAGGCCGCGAGACTGGCCGCCAAGGCATTGGCAATCATGAACGGTGCTCGACCCCCCATGGTGAGGGGAACCTGCTTGGCTTTCTCGATGCGAATCAGCCAGTCTTGCTGAAGAATCGAGAGATTGCCTTTTTCATAGATAGCTGCAATGCCCCCCCGGTTGACATGGGATTTCACAAGGGGATTCTCGGGGTCCATGGAGAAGTAGGCCACTTTCCCCCTGACATGATCAGCCATGGCTGCCACGCGCTCATCGTCAGCATTGAGCACAGCATAGCCATCGGCATGGACGGCCTCTGCGATCACGCCTTTGAGCTTAGCGAGTTGATCGAGTGTATTAATATCCCCCAAGCCCAAGTGGTCTGCTGCTACATTCAGCACGATGCCCACGTCACATTGCTTGAAGGCGAGGCCAGAGCGCAACAGACCGCCGCGAGCGGTTTCCAGCACCGCGAGATCAACCGTCGGATCTTGCAAAATCATCTGGGCACTCTGGGGACCCGTCGTATCCCCTCGCTCAATGAGGTGCTTACCCAGATAGATACCATCGGTCGTTGTAAAACCAACAGTTTCGTAGGCCTGACTGAAGATGTGGGCGGCTAATCGGGTGGTGGTCGTTTTGCCGTTGGTGCCCGTCACGGCCACGATTGGAATACTGGAGGGAGAACCCGGTGGAAACAGCATGTCCAGAACCGGACCGGCGACATTTCGGGGGACGCCCTGGCTCGGTGCAATGTGCATGCGGAGACCCGGTGCGGCATTGACTTCTACGATGACGCCATCGACTTCTTCCATCGGTTTGGAAATGTCCGTGGTCACTAAGTCGATGCCCGCTATATCAAGGCCAATGATTTTAGAAACTCGCTCCGCAATCCAGACCGTTTCAGGATGAATTTCATCGGTTCTGTCGATGGCGGTGCCGCCTGTGCTGAGGTTGGCGGTGGCGCGTAGATAACAGGTTTTGCCCGATTCTAAAATGCTGTCCAGGCTGTAGCCCTGCTGTTCTAAGAGTGCATCAGTGTTGCTGTCGAGCTTAATTTTGGTCAGCAGGTTGTCATGCCCTTCCCCGCGACGGGGGTCGCAGTTTTCTAGCGACACCAATGCTTCGATCGTGTCCTTACCATTACCGATCACATGGGCGGGGACGCGTTCTGCGACGGCGACGACTTTGTGATTGATGACCAAAATGCGATGGTCTCGCCCGGCGTAGTAATGTTCTACGATGACGCCGCTGGAGACTTCGCGAGCCTGTTCATAGGCTGCTTCGGCTTGCTCCCAGGATGTGATGTTGATGGTAATGCCACGGCCATGATTGCCATCAAGCGGCTTAATGACGATGGGGTAGCCACCGAGGCTGTCGATGGCATCTTCTAATTCTCGCAAGTAGTAGATAACAGTGCCGCGAGGGACGAGGACACCTGCATCAGCTAGGATTTTCTTCGTATTTTCCTTGTCACAGGCGAGCTCTACCCCCAGGATATTGCTGTGGCTGGTGAGAGAAGCTTGCACGCGCTGCTGAAACCTCCCGGTTCCCAACTGAAGAATTCCTCGGACGTCCAGGTTGGACCAGGGAATATTGCGGCTTTCTGCCTCTTTGACGAGCGCACTGGTGCTGGGTCCCAGTTCTGCTTGACTGCGCAGCTCCCGTAAATCATCGAGGTCTTTCTGAAGCTCTGCCGCAGGATAGTGACCGGTTTCTATGATGCTTTCGCAGAGGCGGAACGCTGCTCTGGCTGCATAGCGACCTGCCTCTTCATGCTCGTACTCAAAGACCACCTGGTAGACACCGGAGTCGGCTGTTTCCCGGGTTCGACCAAAGCCCACGGGCATTTCAGCTAAGGTCTGGAGTTCTAGAGCGACATGCTCCAGAATATGCCCCATCATGGTTCCTTCCTGAACGCGGCTGAGGAATCCACCCCGACATCCCGGCGAACAAAAATGCTCAACCAAGCTAGGCAAGGCTGCGACTAACCCTTCATAAAATCCTGAAATTTCGTTGGAGGGGCTTTCTGCAAGATCTTCCAAATCCAGCCGAACGACGATGAGTTTGGGGCAACGGATACTCCAATAGTTGGGACCACGTAGCGTTTGAGTCTTGAGTACTTTCATGACTAAATATTCAGGGTTGTGGCATTGCCCTGGACGAAGTTTGGATGCAACCGAAATAGATCTGGAGAAAATTCAAGGCTTTGGAGTCCCAAAAGACATTTGGGATTCTAAAAACGCTGGGTCAATGAGGAAGGAACGATATTCCATCCTACGATAGAAGCCAGTCTATGGAAAGATGGACTTTGATTTGAAAAATAGGCGATGAATGGATTTAGAAATTGCATCACCCTTAGATATTTATGCTTCCCGCTTGGAAGATAAATTCGTTCACAAAAGGATTGTTCCCTTAGGAATTGGGTAAGACTAGGCGCTCTTTGTAGTTGTAGCGATCGCCCTGGCTCAAAATATGCACTTTCAAATTGTGCAAACTCAACGGTGATTCCTCTTCGGCCCTGGGATGGTTCGTATGGGTGAGATGACCTGGATCGATGACAGTGATGCTGCCCTTCCCTAATACCTGGAAAGTGCCATTCCCTTCCAGGGCTGCACAGGTATCTTCGTCAATGCCAATACCAAGTTTGTCGGGATGGGCCGCGACGGCGCTGAGTAGGCGCGCCATGCGATTACGGTTGTGGAAATGCTGATCCACCAGAAGTTCTGGGATAAAGCCGAGTCCTTGGGTGAGATCAACCAAGGACTGATTGGGAGACTCACCGCTACTCCCTCCGGCAATCATGGCGGCTCCCATTATGGCGGCTCCAGCACTCGTGCCTGCTAAGACCAGATCGCCTGTCTTCACCTTGTCCTTGATGGTTTGGATCAAAGGGGTGCCACCGATGAGGTCACAGAGGCGAAGCTGGTCGCCCCCGGTCACAAAAATCCCGCTGCAGGAAGACAGTATGTCTAGCCAGCGGGCATCATCACATTCGTCACGACGGCGAATGTCTAGGATTTGGACCTGCTTGGCGCCCATGCCATTAAAAATTTGATAGTAGCGATCGCCCACGATATTTGGCTCTCGCGAAGCACAGGGGATAATGCCAATGACCGCATCACTCCCACCGGCACTCTCAAAGAAAGCTGTCAGGATACTGCGCCCATTGACCTTATCTTCTGCTCCGCCAATCACCATTACCGGATACTGGGTCGGAATTGCCATAGACTGCTGAGCCAAAGAAGATTCCACTTCCAGCATAAGGCCATCCTTGTCCTGATTGAGCATTGCACGACATGAGTGAAGTGATTCGCTTGGGCTTACTCCCAACCAAATCACGATTTGGAAACAAAATTTCTCGACGGTCATGAACCTATCAAGAGCTGATGATTGGATTTTGTATTGTGGATGACCTTTATCGGGAGATGGCTGTCGAAACAACTTGCCTTTTCGCTGAAAGCATTTGCTCGAAAGTCTTGACTAGAGAGCGATTAGAGTCACCTTCTATCCCGATTAAACGGGGTCGGAATCAAACTTTAAATAAAAATTAGGGCGACGTCTGCCACAAAAATCGTTTTTGTCTCTCTGTTTTGATAGGGCATTTTCTGAACTGTCTAGCCCGCAACTGTCTAGCCCTCAAGTCTCTAGCCCTCAAGTTTATTGCAGTGCTCGTTTATGACAGCGTTGGTCAAACATGAGCCATGCAAGAAGCCGTGGTTAGGTTCAGTTTTGCCACTGAACC
>CALIJJ010000282.1 GCA_938017515.1 uncultured Pseudanabaenaceae cyanobacterium | reverse complement strand
TCGCCTCTACGTTGCGATGATCCAGGCTGGTGAGATTGGTGGTGTCTTGGATGAAGTCCTAGCCCGTCTCTCCAAACTGTTGGAAGATACGGCAAGACTCCAAAACCAAATCAAGTCTGCCATGACCTATCCGGTCACGGTCGGCTCCTTTGCAGTGCTGGTATTTTTGGGACTAACTATCTTTCTGATTCCGATTTTTGCGGGAATTTTTGAAACCCTGGGAACTGAGCTACCGATCTTCACTCAAGTCATGGTGAATATTAGTGGATTTCTTCAGCAACCGTTGAACTGGATCATTATCATTGCAGTTTTGGGAGGCTCCTTCTTCGCATTCCGCCAGTACTACAGCACTCCAGTGGGTCGTAAGACCGTTGACCAGCTTTCGCTCAAAGTGCCGCTGTTCGGCGACCTCATCCAAAAAAATGCCGTTGCTCGTTTCTCGCGGACCTTTGGTTCTTTGACCCGAGCCGGTGTCCCCCTACTCACATCCTTAGAAATTGTGAGTGATACAGCGGGCAACCAAATCATTTCGGATGCCATCGACCATGCACGAACTGAGGTGCAGAGTGGCGGCATGATTAGTACCGCTCTTGCCCAAGCTGATGCGTTTCCGACTATGTCGATTCAGATGATGATGATCGGTGAGGAAACCGGTGAATTGGATGCCATGTTGATGAAGGTGGCTGACTTCTATGAGGATGAAGTCGAGCAGGCGGTAAAAGCAATGACTAGCATCATGGAGCCGCTCATGATTGTGGTCGTTGGTGGCATGGTTGGCATCATTTTGCTCTCGATGTATCTACCGATGTTCAAGGTCTTTAACGATATTGGCTAGGGTCGATAAATAGGAGCGATTCACTCAGAATGTCGATTAAGCCATCTCACTATGAGGCGTTGCTGGCGGAGTATAGCGATCGCCACGCCATCATTGAACTTCTCAAGCAGTTCCGTCCCTATCTAGAGATGTTGCCCAGCATGCGGCGACCCAGCGATAGCTTAATCGGCGTTCCCTTGCCACTGATTCGGATACGCATCGAAGATTTACTGGACAACAATGTCAGCCGATATCGCAATGAGGTTATCCAACTTCCCTGTGATATCGGCATTTTGATGTGTGACCCTGAGTGGAAGATTAAAACTGGGGTTGAAATCTTCATTTTCATCTATCGTCCAGGCGAAGACTTCTCTGATCTACTGGGGCGCTGGCGCAAAACCCAGGTGCTTTTGCACAACACCTATGAGTGGGTTTTACCGCCACGCTATAAACATATCTTGACCGATGGGGCGGATGATGTGTTGCCCCTATTCGTTGCGTTTGACGATACACCCAAACGCGTTCTCAAGGGCCTACGAGGCGCTTCATTACCCTATGTTATTCAGCATCCCAAGGCCGGTTTCATTCAGGAAGCAGATGATTTAGAGAATGGAGATACTGACGAACTCAGTTTCTCTGAAATTGATATTTCTGAAATTGACTTAGGTTAGAAAAAGCACTGACGGGCTCTCTTCTCAAATACAACCCTCCTCTGTTCAAAAGGGGTCAAGAAACGAATAAGAGTGGTGCTCGTCAAAGAAACGAATCTATGATTGGCACTATGATGCAATTTTTCACATGCTGAACTCGCCAATCTATGACTCAAGCCCTTTTACTGGAGCGTATTCTCAAGAATGAAGTAGACCGAGGTTCCTACGCCTGGTTCAGATTTTATCCAAATATCACCACCATGATACTCAACAATCTTTTGACATGTTGAGAGGCCAATACCATGACCCGGATATTCTTCTCGGGAATGTAGGCGCTTAAAAATCTCAAATAGCTCACCACATTTATCTTGGTCAATCCCTATTCCATTGTCTCGAACCTCAAACAGCCAAGACCCAGAAGATAAAGAATCTGAGCGAGACAACTCAGGGCAATCTGTCTCTGAAATCTCTTTCCAAGGAGTCGCCGTGATCTCTACAACGGGAAGAGAATCTTCACGCTGAAATTTCAAGCCATTACCAATCAGGTTTTGCAGGAGTTGTACCAACAGCAAGGGGTGGGCTTGGAGCGTAGGCAAGCTAGTTGTAGCAGCAGTAATTTTTGCTTGCTTGCGCTCGATCAAAGCTTGGAGATTGCCTTGAACTTGCTCCAGCACTTGATTCATATCAACGGGCTCAAACTCTGCAGTATCATCTCCCACCTTAGAAAAATCCAACAGCCCTTGCACGAGCTGATTCATTGATTCACTAGCCTTGCTAATATTTGCCAAGTGACGTTGAGTCATGGCATCAGATTCTGAACCATAGCGGCGTTCGAGAATCCCTCCTGACAGCATCAAGCTCTGTAGGGGCTGTTTCAAGTCATGGGCCACCGTTGAAGCGAAATTTTCTAATCGCTGATTTGATTCTTCCAGCGCTTGATTCTGCTCTTGGATCTGTTGCTGTTGACGCTGAATGGTCAGCTGATGCTCAATTCTTGCAAGGACCTCATCCACCTGAAAGGGCTTAGAAATGTAGTCAACGCCTCCACCTTGAAAGGCCTTGACCTTGTTCACAGAGTCATGGGAAGCGCTCAAAAAAATAATTGGAATATCACAAATGTTAGGGTCTTGCTTGAAGGCTTGGCAAACCTCGTAGCCGTTCATTCCCGGCATATTGATATCTAGCAGAATGAGATCAGGCTTATCGAGCCTTGCCCCTAATAATGCAAGATTGCCGTTAATTGCACTGCGAACAGCGTAATGATTTTGCTTGAGGGTTTCTTCTAAAAGACGAAGATTCTCAGGCGTATCGTCCACAACAAGGATGTCAGCTTTCATAAACCGGGACCTCCTTACAACCCTTGTCGAGTCATGATCTCACTGTAAGGATTATGATACTTCTCAATGTGAGCTATTAAATGTATTAGATGTCGTAAGGTCGTGTTTGTCATCAGTTCCTAGCTTTTCTCGTCTTTTATGAACAGATGACTCTGTTATCCTCAGATCTTCTTGCATTCTAGTCTCACCCATATTCTTGGTTCCGAAGCAACAGCTATATTCATCAGATTCTGCTCTTTCAAGACGAACAACATGCGTGCTTTTCTTCTTTTTTCAGTTGTCAGTATGATTTAGAGCCAAGATGCTACTGTGGCGATTGAATCAACAGATGTCAGCAAATATGGATGGCTTGCAAAGGGAAGCTGACTTTCTAAACTTCAAAAACTATAAAATGAAAAAACTCCCCTGCTTGGCACGAGCAGGGGAGTTTTTTTAAGTAGTACTAGCTCTCTGATACCAACTCAATTAGGCAAACCTTAGTACTTGTAATCGTCAGACTTGAAAGGACCAGCCATGGGCACATTGATGTACTTGGCCTGAGTTTCAGTCAGCTTCGTGATCACGCCACCAAAGCCTTCAACCATGTAAGCCGCGACTTCTTCATCAAGATGCTTCGGCAACACCTGCACTGTGACGGCAGCTTGCTTCTCGTCTGCAGGCAGCTCAGCAAACTTGCGCTCATAGAGGAAGATTTGTGCTAGCACCTGGTTCGCGAAGGAACCGTCCATGATGCGGGAGGGATGACCCGTGGCGTTGCCCAGGTTAACCAAGCGGCCCTCAGCCAACAGAATGATGTAGTCATCAGAGTCATCAGAGCGATAAACCTGATGGACCTGAGGCTTAACCTCTTCCCAGCGCCAGTTGTCGCGGGTGTACTGGGTGTCGATTTCGTTGTCGAAGTGGCCAATGTTGCAAACCACAGCCCCCTTCTTGACCGCCGCCAGCATGTACTGGTCGCAGACATTGACGTTGCCGGTGGTGGTGACCAAGAGGTCAGTATTGCTCAGCAGAGCGGTGTTGATGCACTCAGCGTTGCCCTTGTTCTCGCCGTTGATGTAGGGAGAAACCACTTCGTAGCCGTCCATGCAAGCCTGCATGGCACAGATGGGATCACACTCAGAGACCTTAACGATCATGCCTTCCTGACGGAGGGACGCAGCAGAGCCCTTGCCCACATCGCCGTAGCCGATGACCAACGCCTTCTTACCCGCCATCAAGTGGTCGGTGCCACGCTTGATTGCGTCGTTGAGGCTGTGGCGGCAGCCATACTTGTTGTCATTCTTGGCTTTGGTGACGGAGTCGTTGACGTTGATCGCAGGAATCTTCAGTTCGCCGCTCTCAACCATCTCCAGCAGACGGTGAACGCCTGTGGTGGTTTCTTCGGTGACGCCGTGGATGGTCGCCAGCATCTGGGGATACTTCTCGTGGATGTGGCCGGTGAGGTCGCCACCGTCATCCAGAATCATGTTGGCGTCCCAAAGGTCATCACCACCCGGTGCAAAGCAGGTTTGCTCCAGGCACCAGATGTATTCCTCTTCGGTCTCACCCTTCCAGGCAAAGACAGGGGTACCCGCAGCGGCGATCGCAGCAGCAGCGTGATCCTGGGTCGAAAAGATGTTGCAGGAAGACCAGCGGACCTCAGCACCCAGTGCTTGCAGGGTCTCGATCAGAACCGCTGTCTGAATCGTCATGTGGATGCAGCCGATGATCTTGGCGCCTGCCAAGGGCTTGCTGTCCTGATACTTTTTGCGAATGGTCATCAGAGCAGGCATTTCGCTCTCGGCGATCGCAATCTCTTTACGACCCCACTCCGCGAGAGAAATGTCAGCGACCTTATAATCAGCCGAAATCTGCTTGCGCTCAATGCTCGCAATCATCGAAGTTCCTCTAAAAGTTCATTTGCAATGGGTTGCATAGGATTGTGCAAAGGATCGCACAAGGATATGCAAAGGGTTGCACGGGAATGAACCGAGGCTTCGGTGTTCCTTGCAGTGATTAACACAACCGTAAGCGTTACGTACTGTAAGTAGCTCACGCGACTTAATCACGTACATCATCATAGTCGTTTCTTTGGCAATCGGCACAAGTGTGCGACCCATCATTCAGCAGACTTATCTAAGACTTAACGTTAAGGTCAACCCTCGATAAAGCGCTCAAATAATTGCCTCAAGGGGAATTCAGCTCTTACCAGGCGCTAAAATTTTCTCCAAAATATCTCGGGCGGGCTCCACAATGGCCCAACTTCCATCGGGTTGTTTGCGTAGCGTCGCAAAGTGGAGCGATCGCGCCCGCCCAATCGTTCCACCTTGGCGAATTTCCCCAAAGGCTACCCGCCGAAGTCCACAGAAGCGAAACATATAGGCAGGGACTTCTGGGCTCGAAAATAGGACACATCGTTCCTGATAGGGATAGACTTCCCCCGCAAAGGGGGCACGGACGCTGCCGCCTCCCAGGGCCAAAGACACATCTCCTAAGCCACCGATGATGCGATAGTCCGCAATGCGCTGTCCTGGCTCTAGCTCCCAGGTTTGCTGGATTTTGACTTGGCGTGGTGGCGGCATGGTTTGTTCAATCCACCAATTACGTGCCAAGACGATGGCCGCGATCGCACTCACCAATAGCCCAGCTTTTACCAGTGTAGGGACCAGATTTTGTTCTTCTATCTGTCCGAGGGAAAAATGGCCCCGCACCTTATCGAACATTGAATCGATAGCCTGCATATTCATCTCCTTCGTACAGCATGACAACCCAAGTGTCGGGATCCGACTCCAGGGGATAGGCTTCGCGCACCGCTGAGACTCCAGCTCGAATTTTGATACTGGGCATGAGGCAGTAGGGTTCTTGAATGACTTGTCGCACCTGCTCCTTGGAAGCCCGCTCAGGAATCGACAACAGCTTCGTCAGTCGCTCCCGCGAGAGCACCGACTGGGGCTGCACGACTTCCTGACAGTCGTATTCCTGCGTTTTCACAATGCTGGAAATAACACGGGTGGGCTCAATCAACACGGTCAGTCCAACGAGGAGTACACCTCCCAAGACCCAAAATCGATAGTCCGTGTGCTGGGGACGATAGGGTTCTTGCGCCCGGAAGTAGGGAACGAACTCGTCATCATCGACGTACCTGTGAGCGGGCGATCGAACGACCGGTTTGCCCGCTGCGCTCAGGCGACGTTCCTGGAGCAGACGATCCTGGGCATCAAGGGGGGCATTACGAACCGGGGCCGGATGATTGGTCAGATTGCGAGTCGAGGCACTGCGCCGCTGGGAAGTTGCTTGACCCTGACCCTGCACCTTTGGCGCTGTGTTGTCAGGCTGACGATAGGCGGGTTGATAATCAGCAGAGGAATAGGGCGTGGGTGAAGGTGTCGGATTGCCACGGCCAGCGTTCTGGGGAGAGGGATAATACGGAATGCCTTGACGGTTTAGTGCTGACCCCTGGTTCTGATCGGGCATTGCCCCCTGAAAGGGGGGCGGGCTTGTTGCATAGCCATGATCCGGTGGCGTGAGTCCAGGTGCTTGAGGAGAAGAAGCGCCTAGCGATTCATCATAGGGCTGAGGGCTGGCCTGGGGATGAGATGCCGGATTGGCGTGGGTCTGGGCGGTACCTCCGGACCCGGTGCCATGACTGGCAGAGTGCTGCGCAAAGGGTTCGTAAGATCTGGGGAAACCAGAGGCAATCCGGTCTGGGTGATTAGGCGGCTGGGGTGACTTTTCCCGGTGTGTATGGGGGGGCCGGTGTGTATGGGGGGCAAGATTGCGTTCCGGTGGGGTGCTCGGGTTCTCCATGGGACTCCTCGTCAGCTCTGTTAGGACATCAGCAGTTGTATTAAGTTCCTCTTGCTCATGCAATCGGTATGGGCCTGATGGGGGCGGGTTTTCAGGTCAATTTTTTTGAAAGATTGGTTTGGTGTTTGTAACCAGGGCTAGCCTGGGAACAAACCAGCAAGCGCACTGCCGACAGACCACACTCCTAACTCTGGAACAGTTCTGTTTCCAACACTGACGTTAGGTGGAATGTCTTTGGGGCGGTGCTCCAAATCATTATAGTTCTTATGTACTAAAAAGATCAATCTATCAAATGGATCGATTTAAAGATTTACTGGTTCTAACCATTCCATCGGAGAGAAGCCCATGGCCGAACGCTATGACTGGACCACGGAAGAAATCCTAGATCTGCTGCAAAAGCCGCTCCTGGATCTGGTCTATGAAGCGCAGACGGTCCACCGTGAGCACAATAGTCACGATATTCAGCTTGCGACACTGCTTAGCGTCAAGACGGGGGGCTGCGGGGAGGACTGTGGCTACTGCGCTCAATCCGCTCACCACGAAACGCCTGTGAAAGCTGAGCCGATCATGGATGTCGCGGCGGTCTTGGGTAAGGCAGCGCAAGCCAAGGCGGCTGGGGCCTCTCGTTTTTGCATGGGCTGGGCTTGGCGTGAAATTCGCGATGGCAAAGCCTTTGACGACATGGTGGATATGGTCAAGGGAGTGCGCCAGATGGGTATGGAAGCCTGTGTGACGGCGGGGATGCTGAATGATTCTCAGGCCGAGCGTTTGGCGGATGCGGGTCTCACGGCCTATAACCATAATTTAGATACAGGGCCAGAGTATTACGACCAGGTGATTAGTACCCGCACCTATGGCGATCGCCTCCAGACCTTAGAGCGGGTTCGCAAGGCTGGGATCACGCTTTGTTGTGGTGGCATCATTGGTCTGGGGGAGAGTTTGCGCGATCGCGCCCGGATGTTAGAAATCCTCGCAACGATGACGCCTCACCCCGAGAGCGTTCCGATTAATGCCCTGGTCGGAGTTGAAGGTACACCCCTGCAATCTCAGCAAACGGTTGAGCCCTTCGAATTGGTGCGCATGTGCGCGACGGCTCGCATCTTAATGCCGAAGACCAAAGTTCGTTTGAGTGCGGGTCGGGAGAGCCTGAGTCAGGAAGCTCAAGTGCTGTGCTTTATGGCGGGAGCAAACTCAATTTTCTACGGGGAAAAGCTCCTCACTGTGGACAATCAGTCCGGGGATCGCGATCGCGATCTGCTCAAGGAGATTGGTGTCCAACCGTTGCAACCGACCGCCTAAAAATGTTGCTGTGTTAACTCGTTCCAGATGTTAGCTTGTTCAAGACTATGAATACATCGCTTGCAGAAAAGCTCGTTCGCCAGCTCTCAGAATCGATTGCGGACATCCTTCCGATGTTAGAGCCGGAAACGATCTCGCCCCAGACCAAAGTCGCCATCTCTAAACTGCTTTTTGCCATCGGCAAATTTGCTGAACATCCACCAGAACCCGCTGAAAAACTGGATGATGCTCACCCGAAACTGAGACCTACATCTTTAGACGCATCCCGGGAGCGATAAGCCATGGTTGACAGCGCCTACCCGTACTGAAAGGTTGACAGCGCTCGTCAGGGCTAAAATTCTGAAACTTGCCATGACTAGGGCGCGAACTCAGAACGTCTAGCCTTCCGCTGCTTCGTCTGAGTTGCGTTCCTGCATCGTTCTGTAGCGGCGATACAGCCGCTGAACGCCAAGTTCTGTGGGCTGCCGACCCGCATTGTGGGAATCCACAATGTGCCGACCCGTGACGACCGATAAGCCGTCAACCTGCCCCATGAGGTAGCAGGCCATCGCCATCAATTCCGTGCGTTGTTCATTTCCACCATTCACCTTTCCATCCTCCACACATTTGAGGAAGCACCCTCGCAGCTGGTCCGATAGGCTCGGCTGCGTGCTGAACCTCAGCTCTATTTTCAATCTAGATTTGTTCCTATGCTAATACCGCACTGACTAAATTGGAGAAAGGACGCTGATTGGCTTTATCTTCTGGCAAAAGATTCCTTGAGTTCTGTATCGATAGAGGTATTTTTGCAGGGAATATCTCGCCTCTTTTTGGGCGGGATTTGCAAATTTTGATCGTTTCGCTCAGCATAACTCCCTAGGGATCAGGGGAAATTACGGAGGTACTGGCTTGAAATCATGGCGTTGATCCGATTTAAGCAGAAGAAAATTTCCACAAATCACCATGCCTTCCTAACATGGAAAGACAGCCCGTCTAAGATGGTGTCATCTTAGAGGTCTTAACTATTGTCTTTGCTAGATTGCAATGAAACGCCGCGCCTCCATTTTTGTCCCTGTGCTGTTGTCTGTGCTGAGCCTCTTCTTCTGGGTTGCCCCATCACTTGCAGCGGCACAATCGCCAGCGCCAAATGGCGCAAATGTTTATTTGATCGCGCCAACGGATGGGCAAATGGTGACCTCTCCCCTTAAAGTTCAATTTGGACTTTCGGGCATGGGGATTGCCCCGGCGGGTGTTGAGCGCGACAACACGGGCCATCATCATCTGCTAGTTGACATGGCTGAATTGCCAGCGCTGAATGAACCTCTCCAGGCCAGCGAGCAACTCAAGCATTTTGGAGCAGGTCAGACCGAAACAGAACTATCACTGCCGCCCGGGGAGCACACCCTGCAACTGGTTTTAGGTAATGCCAGTCATGTTCCCCACAATCCCCCCGTGCTCTCGGAGCAAATCACGATTAACGTGCGCTCTTAGGGTCTGACCTGAACAGAATCCGGGTTCCTGGGGCTGCTATTCCGGCACTGCTATTCCGGTGCTGCTATTCCGGTGAGGATGATCGAGCCATCACCAGGTAAAGGGCGATCGCGCCCACCAACAGATGAAACAGGTTCTCACCGCTGTCTAGCAGCAGTCCCCAGGGATGAATCATCACGATTCCGAATAGTGCCAATAGCAAATAAAACAGGCTAAAGCTGAGAGCCGTTTGCCGATGTTTACCAACGGCAAGACCCGTTGCAATTAACAGGGCCCAAACCACATGAATGATGCCATGGAGGGCATCGGGCCGTACTGCCCGATCCCAAGGACTGGGCAGCGTAATCGAGAAGCCCAGGAATAGCAGCACCAAGCTACCTTGGACAAAGAGTAGCGTCGCCACCGTGGCCAGGTAGCGCGGCAGGAGAGAACGGGGCTGGAGATGATGATTCATAGTCAGCACGTTACACCGAACGCAGCGCCCGATGGATGAGGCTCGCTCCGGTCATCGCCCAACATCCCAGGAGGGCAAACCATAGCCAGCTTCCCAGTAATGACCAGTTGATTTTTGCCGCTTCGCCCAGCACCCGATCCAAGTGGGCAATCCCAAGCAACGGCAGCATCCCCAGCAGGACTTCAGCGATCCCTAGGGTGAGTAGCTCTAGTGCTGTTGTGGAACGAGACAACCTAGCATTGCCCCAAGCCATCGCTAAGAACATCGCACTGTATAGTCGCCCATGGAAGACATCAATGGGCCAGGGCCAGAAGGCTGTGGCGATCGCTGGGATCACCAATAACGCGATTCCGTACAGGCCGAGTACCAGCGCTTTTCCCTGCATTAAGGCCGCCAGTCGGTGCGGCAGTTGACAGACCTGGGCCGGGGGGCGATCGCGATAGGCCCACACAGATGCCGCGGCACTCAGTGGCACAACGGTGTAGACCAAAAACCAGGCTTTGACCAAGCGTCGTTGCCAATCAAACTGCTCGGGATAGGCTAGGGAAACCACTAATAAAATGGTGCTAAAAATCAGCACGAGGGGTTGTATCAGCCGAGCGGGGGACCAGCGTCGAATCAAGAACTGAATCCCCACCACCGCACAGGCAGCCCAATAGATCCCCCCAAGAAACACGGCGTTGTAGGGCTTGATTGCCCAGGGCCAGCGTAGATCTTGCCAGAGGGGAAAGCAAAATAGAACCACAGCGGCGGCGAGAAGAATCAGGGTCTCGATGGCTGTTATCCAATTCAGGATGGCGGGCAAAGCGAAATTGGATGTTGGGTTGGAATGAGTCATGATCTACCCCTTCGGCGATTTATCGTTGCTCATGCAGTAATCTGCCTTATGCAGTGACCTCCTTCATGCAGTGACCTCCCTCATGCAGTTACCCCTCATGTCATAACGCCACCAAGGGTGGCCAATGTTGCCTGCTCACCCTCGGTCAACCCTGTCGTTCCCTTTAGAATCAGCCCTTCGTAGGGGCGCAGCGTCTGAAGCTTCTGTTGTGCTTGTCCGGTTGCGACATCCCATAGGCGCAGGGTTGTGTCTTGACTCCCACTGGCGAGGGTTTGGCCATCGGGGCTGAAGGCAACGGACCAGACCCAGCCCTGGTGCCCCTGACACAGCACAGTGCAGGATTGGGTCGTCACATCCCAAAGGCGCACAAGGTTGTCATCACTGCCACTCGCCAGCCATGAGCCATCGGGACTGAATTGCACCGACAACATTAGCTTCGTTTTGCTCTGCAATACCGCTCGCTTCTCCGCTGTGGCAACATCCCACAACAGGATGGCACCATCGCTGCCGCTGCTCGCCAAGGTCTGACCATCGGGGCTCCAGCAGACGCAAAAGACCCAGCCGCGATGACCCAAAAGGGTCGCGAGACAGTCACCGGTCGCAACGGACCAGAGGCGAACAGTGCCGTCACTACTGCTGCTTGCTAAGGTTTGGCCATCAGGGCTAAAGGCAACGGACCAAATGCGATCGCCGTGGCCCGCCAGGGCGTACTGAACCTTCTCCGCCTCAAGATCCCAAAGCACAAGACGATGATTGCCCCGGCCAAAGGCTAGCCATTGCCCATCTGGAGAAAAATCTATCGACCAAACCCGACCCTGTTTCCCCGGCAACAGTCTTCGTTGCTGTGTGGCTAAATTCCAGAGATAAACTGCTTCATCTTCCCCACTGCTGGCACAGTGCCGTCCGTCGGGACTGATGGCCAGTGCCCATACGGGTTGTTGATGCCCGATCAACACCGCCTGGAGTTCTCCAGTGTCCAAATTCCACTGGCGCAGGTGGCCATCTTCATAGGCGGCCAAAATGCTCCTGTTCTGGTCTGCTTGGGGGTCGTCTGGGGGGAGATGGAAGGCGATCGCCTGCACCCAATTGGTATAGCCTCGCAGCGTACGTAAGCTGGCTTGACGTGACATATCCCAAAAGCGCAGCGTCTGATCTTTGCTGCCGCTGACAAGCTGCCGACCCTCAGGGTCAAAGGCTAATCCCCAAACCCGACTCTGGTGACCCTTGAACAGTTGCACCTGAGATTGAAGCTGCTGTTGCATTTCAGGTGTTGCACCAGACTGGGCCAAGGCCGGAAGGATCAGCCCCGTTTCCCAGCGATAAATACAGCCGTCATCGTGACCACTGGCCAGATAGCGACCTGCAGCCCCAAAGCGCAGCGACCAAACCCATCGGCTGGGGGTCTTCAGTGTGGCAAAGCAGGTGATGCCGTCCGCTTGGGCCCCAGCTCCGTGAGTCCCTGCATCCAAGCGGGTGATGTCCGGCAAATTCCACAGCCGAATCACACCATCCTGACTACCGCTTGCAATCAGGAAGACACGCTGGCCCGAAGGATCCACAAAGGGGTGAACTGCAATGACCCAAATCCCATGCTCATGACCAACCAACGTCCCCAGACAATCCCCCTGAATCGACCACAATCGCAGGGTTTTATCCGCGCCACCGCTGATGAAATGCTGTTCATCAATCCAGGCCACCGCATTGACGCCTGCTCCATGGCCGTGGAGCGTCTGCAGGCATTGTCCTGTTTCGAGATTCCACAGGCGTATCGTACTATCTTCGCTCGCACTCACTAAACGCTTCGAGTCAGAATCAGGTGCAAAGGCAACGGACCAGACCCGGCTACCATGGCCTTCTAGCACGCCCAATGCTTCTCCCGTTTCTGTTTCCCACAGCCGAACCGTGGCATCTTCTCCCCCGCTGGCAAGGCAGCGGGAATCTGGGGAAAAGGCAACGGAATGAATCCAGTTGTTATGCCCACTCAAGACGCGTAGGAGTTGTCCATCGCGTGCCTGCCACACCCTCAGCACACCGCCCACATCCGCCGTTGCCAACCACTCCCCTGACGAACTCCAATCTAGGTCCAAGATAGACGTGAGCGTGGTGGCAAAGACTGAACGTTCCAACTGACAGTTGGAGAAATTGACCTGGTGCAGGGCTACCGTCGGTAGATAAGCCTGGCGCAAATCCAGGGCTGAAAAATCCCAGCCGGTTAGATCGACGTGAGCCGTCACTAAGAGGTTGAGCCAATTGCCCGCAGCATAGGAGGGGTAACCGGTGATCTCCTGCTGCAATCGCGCTATCCAGGCCTGCGCCATGGTGGCGATCTGCCCGCCACTGGACGACCCTAGCGCTTGGATAATGGGTTGCAGGAGCAAGTTTCGCTGTTGATCACGCACATAGTCCTGGGCTGTTGCCTTGAGCAGGGCGTGGGTATGCAGGGGCATTTTCCGCAGCACAAGGCTCGCGCCTTCTAAATCCCCCTTGAGAAAACTATCGTCCGTCAAAGCGTCTACCACGCGGGCAATGATGGTTTCTGTGACGTATTCCATCACTGCTGGGGATTGGGTATAACGGCTTTTTCGGCTCCTGCCTTTTCCTTTGCGTTCCTCACTCCAGCCACTGTGTTGGGAGTCTGTGGTTGTTTGTTTCTCGATGAGCGATCGCCACCGCAACGACTCTAATGCCGACAGAATGGCATTGCGTGGCACAGGCGGCATTAGGTCCTCTGCCAACTCCGCCACCGATGTCCACTCATGATTAATGGCGAGCCAGTCCATGATGCTTTGCTCAAGCTGAGACAGACGCTGAAATTGTTGTTCTAACAACCGACGTAGCCCGCTAGCCATGAAAACCTCCTCGGCTAGGAAGGGTTCAATCTCACCATCAAAGAGTTCTTGAATTGAGCTGGCAATAATTTTGATCGCCAGGGGCATATTGTCGTACCGGGCTCCGAGGCGCTGCCTTTCCGCAGGCGTACCAAACAAGCCCTTAGTTTGAATGATGGCTTCTGCGACCTCCGGTGAGCCTTTGAGCGACAAGGACCGTACTGGCATGTCCATGCCTTCACCCATGCTTTCACCCATTGCTACTGCTTCCGGCTTTTCCCGGCTCGTCAGCATCAGACAACTCTGGTGTGAGCCTTCGGCAACCATGCGAAATAGATCGCCATAGCCTTCATAGCCGGGTCGGCAGTGGCCCGCTTCTTCGCCCCCCTGCAACACCGTTTCAACGTTGTCCAGCACGATTAAACAACGATGCTCGCGCAACCCCTGCATCAATCGTGCAGAACTGGGCTCGATTGGAGTTTGATGGGAGATCGTCGCGAGCAAATCCGCTGCCAACGCATCCCAGGTGGGGGCATAGCGTAGCGATCGCCAAATGACGACCTCAAACTCAGCCTCCGCCGCCTCTGCCATCCTTTGAGCAAACTTCACCGACAGTGTCGTTTTCCCCATGCCTCCCATTCCCAGGATGGCGACGAGGCGGCAGCTATCCCGGCTTACCCAGTCTGTCAGTGTTTCTAGCTCTGACTGGCGACCGTAAAAGGAGGACACATCCGTTGCTTCCCCCCAATCGGTCTGGATCTTGCTTTGAAGCGGAGCTGGGTTAGATGGCGACTTCGCAGTCTCGGTAACAGCTGTCTCGGCAATATTTGTCTCTAGAGATGATTTTGTCTCTAGAGGTGATTTTGATTCTCTTGCTTTTGCAACTTGTTCCGCATCGAATGTCGAATTTTGAGCCTCAGTTGTTTTCGCCCGAGTTGTTTTAACCTTGGCTGCTTCAACCTCAGTTGCTGCAATCTCAGTCGCTGCAACCTCAGCTGCTGCAATCTCAGGTTCGTTCAGCAACTGTTCATAAATGCCTTGGAGGTTCGCGCTAGGATCGACACCCAACTCCTCGCGGAGTAGGCCCATACAGTGGTGATAGAGGCGCAGGGCAGTGGCGCGATCGCCACTGAGGGCATGCAACTGAATCAGGCTGCCATAGGCTGCCTCATTGAGGGGGTCGAGGCGGAGTAACTGCTGGGCGTAGGCGATCGCCGGTCGATATTGCCCCTGGGCTTGTAGCCCCTCGACCAGGGTTGTCAAACAGCGAATCGCGGCTTGCTGCAGTCGTTCCTGCGCTGCCGGGAGCCATTCATCATACAGATGTGGCAACAGCCGTCCCTTATAGCATTGCGCGGCAGCGGCCCAAGCCTCACAACTGGCCGCAGCATCCCCAGCCGTCTCCGCAGCCTGCGCGACCTCAAGTGCCTTTTCAAACTGCTCCACATCGATGTCACAGGGAGCGCTAGGCTCCCAACAGAGCGTTTTATTACTAATCGTCAAGAAGGCGTCGTAATGGGTGAGATCACGTTTCAAGTAGTGAAGCTCACGGCGTAGATTCGTTAATGCTTGGGAATCCGTAGACTCAGGCCACAGCTGGAATGCCAGGGTTGAACGGGGAACCGCTTGACCCCGATTGACGATCAGGTAGCCCAGGAGGCTTTGAATACGCTCTCGCTGGCTCAGGCTGCTAATGACCTTACCTGCTTCGCTAAGGGTAAAGGTTCCCAAGAGCTGAATTTGAAGCTGCTGAGTCATAGAATCGACGCTCCATTTTGCCCTATCCCTACGATTATACGAGGTCTCCCAAGACGCCACGAACCTGGCTCAGACCACGATCCCTCAGGTGTGAGAAATTGTGAAGAAAATCCTCCGAACCCGCCTCCGTGTTGGTCATCAAACATAGATGCAAAGAGAACATCATTTCCCAGGTAACACAATCCTCTCGGCCCATCAAAGAATATCGCTCAAGAAATGGGCTGAACCAGTTCTGGCTCAGCCCGATCACAGCTTCAACTTTTTTGTCAGGAAGATTTGTCAGGAAGGTTTACGTTCGCTCACAGACCTCTACGCTTTGACCACTAGGTCATGGTTCCCCAGCATGCCTGCATGGGGTTGCAGGGTCGCAAAGATGCCGCCATCGTGACCAAAGCCAGCATCGCTCCGGTTCGCGTTGTAGTAGAGGTTGCCGTTTGTCCGGTTGTAGGTGATCAGTGCATTGCTCAGGCGAGCCTGCTGACCGTTGTCCACAACATCAAACTCATGGGCATCCAGTGCTCCCACGGCAAGCTGATTAAAGACGGTCTTATCCAGAACAATCCGGTCAGTGCCCACCTCAAAGTCGGTGATGATATCTCGGCCCAGACCTGCATGCTTAAAGCTGACATCGCCCTCGAAGACAAAGCGATCGCTGCCACCATTGCCCGTTAGCTTGTCGTTCCCCCGGCCCCCGGCAATGCGGTCATCGGCGTAGCCACCGATGAGGCGATCGTGTCCCTTGCCACCATCGGCATAAATTGTCTGTCGCGCTTGGCTAGCATTGAGCTTGTCATCGCCCTGGCCACCATTGAAGTCCACGCGCTTGACGCCCGTGTGGGAGAGGTCCTTCACCTTGAGGATATCGTTACCCTTTTGGCCATTGATTTCCATTCTCTCGACATTCTTGATGTCGAGTTGGAAGAGCCCTAGATTTTGGCGTTGGAACAGCGCCTGGTTGCCGTTGGCCTTGAGCAGGAATTGGTCGCCAGGGCCATTGGCACCATTTACCTGGACGGTGTCATAACCAGCGCCACCGTTCATCAAGTCACTGCCGTCACCGTTGTTCCAAATCAGCAGGTCATTGCCGCGACCGCCGAAGACTTTGTCGTTGCCTTTGTCGCCAATCAGCGTGTCCTTGCCCCGGCCACCGCGTAGTTCATCAACGCCATCGCCGCCAGACAGCCAGTCATTGCCGCGCTCTCCCCTCAGGATGTCATTGCCGCTGCCAGACTTGAGGGTGTCATTGCCCTGTCCGCCTTTGGCGATGATGGGCAGGTCTGCCTGGGTTGCATCCAAAACATCATGTCCCTTACCGCCGTTGAAGACAACTGTCTTGACGTCAGTTGTACCCAGCTTTTTGACCGTGAACTTGTCATCACCGCCACCACCATTGATTTCAAATTTCTCCACGTCGTCAACGGTGAGTTGGAACTGTCCCAGGTTGACACGCTTGAAAATGGCTTGGTGACCATCGGCCTTGAGCAGGAAGTTATCCCCCTTATCCACAGCGCCATTGACCTGAACCGTGTCATAGCCTTTGCCACCGTTCATCAGGTCACTGCCGTCACCGTTGTTCCAAATCAGCAGGTCATTACCGCGACCGCCAAAGATTTTGTCGTTCCCTTTGTCGCCAATCAGGGTGTCTTTGCCGCGTCCGCCTTTCAGGGTATCCACACCGTCTCCGCCTTGGAGCAGGTCATTACCGCGACCCCCGTCAATCAGGTCATTGCCTGCTTTTCCTTTGATTTTGTCGTTACCGGCCAAGCCAAATAGCTTGTCATCCTGGTTCGTGCCAGTGATGTGGTCATTGAAGATAGAACCGAATTTGATAGCCATGATTGTTCTCCTTGAAGGTGAGGGGAGAACCACTGCCAATCCCTGTGCGTTTAGCAGTCGTTCCCAAAACGTTCAACGGCTGTATCCTTTGTGGGGATTGCTCTCGCTGAACTTGTTCTCACAATAGGGAGGCGATCGTTTCACCAACGCTCGGCCAGCGTTTCTTCAGCGTTCGCTCGGCTCAACTCACCTTGCGCTCTTGCACTAGCGTGACACTTTCCCAATTTCCCTTGTCGTCATACCGCCGCATCAGCCGCTGCCGATGTCCCGGTGCTGTCATCCAACCCGCTTCAAGGAAAAAGGCATGGCCCGACGGTAAATCCAGCGGAGCATTGGCCGATGCGCCACCGGGCAACATCAAGACCTGAATCGGGAAAGGGCCTTCTTCGAAGAGCAGCCTATTGCCGTCGATACGAGCGGTGGATGTAATGGTGCGTTGGCTGGGCGAGCTGCTGGAGGCATCCCCAAAGGTTAGGGACTGCTCCAGGCGATCGCCACTTTGTTGCATGACCAAGTTCGACTTGATTCCTTCCACGACCCGCCCATCCGGAAATAACGAGAGACTCTCGCCTTCCCACGTACCCAGAAGTTGATCCACAGTCAGCGGAGCGCTTTCCACCGCATTGGAACCGGCTCGGGTCTCTCGAATCAACGTGATTTCGCTCAAGCGACTGCTGCCGCCTAAACCGGCGTACAGCAGCACAAGCCTCAGCCGCCGTTCCGGTGTGGTCAGGGCCAATTCAGCCCCATTGCGAGAGTAGGACGACCAAAAGTTAGACCCCTGGGAAAAGGCTCCCGTGTCTAAAAACGGCACCATAGGCCCTGGACCGGGCTTGCTAAACCCACGCACCATCTCATTGGCCTCCCCATCGGGTGGCGTGCGCGTCAAAACTAGTTTGATGCTCTCATCAGGCTGCTCCGCCAGCGTCAGGATGCTAGGCGTATCCTTAATTTCTTCGCCCTCTAGGGAGAACTGGGTGAATGAACCATTCCAAGTCCCCAGATTTTCTCGAATGCAGTCCCACTGGGATTTCATAGATTTGTGTCGCGGTAGAGAGCCATCGTTTAAAATCATAGCGAGCCACGGCATCTCCTCGACGCAACGGGGTTGCGAAGAAAACGCAGCTAATGGTCGAGGTTACAACTCAGGCGGCGACAGTATTAGATCTCTTGCACGAACCTGACAGCCGCCCCCATCCCCCAACCCCTTGCCCCCAATGCTGGGGGATGGGGAGTCAAAAAGCCCCTCGCCCAAGATTGGGAGAGGGGTTGGGGTGAGGGCCAGATGATTGATGCAAGAGGTCTATTCATCCCCAGACCGCATTCATCCCCAGACCGCATTGACTCCAGACTTTCATTCTCTGAGGCGACATCATGGGCGAAGCCAAGCGACGCAAGGAATCGGATCCAAATTACGGCGTGAAGCCTCAAAAGCTCAAACAGACACAGCAGGAAAATCTCATCCTGAAACAGATTAAGGGCATGTCCAAGCTAGAACTGGGCATGTGGACGATCTTCTTCGGGACCTCGATGATCATGGTGTCCTGGGCCTTTTCGATGAATTAGGTCGTCGAATTAGGTTGTCGTACGGGAGGAATGCTGGGCAGCACTCATGCCACTGAGCCCTCTGCCATAACGCATGCGATCGTAAACCGATTGCGTCGGAGCCAGCCAAACCTTGCCGGTTCCCCGGAAGGTTTGTAGCAGTCCCTCACCGCTTGATAGTGAGCCCAGCATTCCCTTAGAGGACTTCTCTACGCTGAATTCGATTCTGCCTGTGCGCATCAACGCGAAATTGCCATCCACTTGCAACGTCTCGTTGTTGAGCTGGACGCAGCGCACCTCACTGATGGGAACAGGCAAGGCAAAAACAGCAATTCCTGTACCACTCACCTTGGTCTGAAAAAAGCCTTCGCCACCAAACAGGGCTGAGGAGACATTCTTTTGTACAGCCACGCCTGTGCTGATAGAGCCTTCACCGCAGTAGAACAATCCCTTATCCGCGATGATCTCCTCGTTGTTGAGCTGATGGATGAGGTAATCCCCAAAGGATGGTTCCAAGTAGATCTGTCCCGTCCCTTTGTAGCGGGGCATAAAGGCTGTTTCGTTGGTGAGCATCTTTTTGAAGACCGCTTTGCCGAGGCCCCCCACGCCACCGATGTTGTTTTGCACTTCCAGTTGACCATGCATGAAGTGCAGAGCGCCTGCTTCGGCGATCGCCTCTCCCCGTTTTAGAGTCAGCCGAACCTGTTTGAGTTGCAACCCCGTTTGGTTCGCATAGAAAATGGTTGCCGCCGTCGCCGGATCGTTACTCCCCGCTAGGGTTTTGTAACCCATCACCTCGGCCTTAAATCCACCGTTCATCGCTGAATCAATCAGATATAGTTTGGAGGGCTCAGCTTGTGCCGGTTTTGCTGCGGGATTGGCGGCAGACTTGGGGGCATTGTTGGGTCTGGCGGTGGGGGAAGAAGTCATGGGTTGCTAGAGTATGGGTCTCGTCTGGACTGTGAATCGCTCGGGACTGTAAATCGCTAAATGGATGAGGGGCTAAATTGATTGAGTGGCTCAGTGATGAATGCCTGGGTGCCACTTCCATTGAAACGGGCCTATTCTCAGAATGCCCACCGGCAATCCCCACCGGAATACCGATCTTTACAGACTTCATAGAAGTTCAACGTTTCCCCGTCGCCAGCGTCCTCCCTGCCCTGTGAATATTCACCAAACGACCAATCTTTCACATTTCACCCAGCGGGCATTGCCCTTCCTACGCCAGCGTCCCGCCGAGCATCATCTACTCCTGGCCCTACTTGAATCCCTGGCCCATGACGAGGAAAGTCAATCCCCCATTCTGATTACCGTCGAAAATGATGGAGCGGTTGTGGCGGCAGCCCTGCAAACCACAACCCGGCCCCTCTTGCTGTCCCGGACCACCAAGCCTGCCTACGTGGAAGCGATCGCCCACCATATCAAAAGTCGCTGGCCCTCCCGTGCCGTGCCCCTGCGCCGAAGCCTCAGTAAGTTTGGTGGGCCGAAAGCAGAAGCAGCCCTCTTTGCCCAAGCCCTGCGCCGTTGGACCCGTCTACGCTACGAGCCCACCCTCGCCATGCGCATCCATCAGCTGTGTGAGGCCCCCAAACGCTTGTCCTGTGAGGGCGATTCGTCCCGTGAGGGCGATTCGTCCCGGTCCTACCCCGCGCCGGAGGGGAAACTGCGGCCCGCAGAGACCGGCGATCGCGATCGCATCGTGGATTGGTGCCGGGCCTTTGAGCAGGAAACCTTTGGCCAAGTCCGCACTGATCCCGGCCTCTGGACCGATCGCAGTTTGCTCCAGGGGCAGCTTTACCTTTGGGAGCATGTAGACGGGCCGGTGTGTCTCGTTGCCGGAAGCGGTAGCCCGCTTGATGGGGGTCGGATTGGTCCCGTTTACACGCCACCCCAGCACCGCCGCCGGGGCTACGCCACCGCTGCCACCCTCGCCCTCAGCCAGCACCTACTCGATTCTGGGTGTACCGCCTGCTACCTGTTCACAGAACTGAATAATTCCACGTCAAACCATATCTATCAGTCCATTGGCTATAACCTAGTCTGTGACTGGGATGAGTATGAACTTCGCCATTCGTTTCTGGAGGCTGCTCGCAATTAAGGGTCATTGACCGTGGATCTTTTGTAACTTTTGCGCTTTGCTTATCTCTATCCAAGCAGCCAACGTATGCAAGCTTTAACGGGCCAAATCCGGGGGCAGATCCGAATGAATAAATTGCCTTACATCCGCCGAGTGGGACTCATCGGCGATGTTCATGCTGAGGCTGATGTGCTAGAGGCTGTCATTGAATTTTTGAAGTCCCAGGGCACAGACACCCTGCTATGCATGGGCGATATTGCTGATGGCTTTGGTGATCTAGAGCGCTGCTTCAGACTCCTGGACGATGAAAATGTTTATGCTGTTTTAGGCAATCACGACCGCTGGTGTCTCAGTGGCGAATTGCGCAATCTGCCGGAATGTCATTTCTTTGACGATCTCTCGGAGTCAGCCCAGCAATTCCTGAAACAACTGCCGACGACCCGAGCCTTTATGACCCCACGGGGCAGGGCCCTGATGTGCCACGGCATTGGTGAAAATGATATGGGAAAGATTTTGCCAGGCGATCGCCCGGTCCCGTTTGCAGCCCGGGCTGAATTGCAGCAGGCCACCCGCAACGGATATTACTCCTTTCTTCTCAACGGCCACAGTCACTACCGTATGGTGCGCACAGTGGAACAGAGCACCGTCATCAATGCGGGCACGATCAAGCGAGAGCATGAACCTGGGTTTCTCTTAATGGATTTTGAGACGGGGCTTGGCCAGAGCTATGACCTAGAGGTGAGCCCCCATACCCTCGCTTCGACCCATCGCCCCAGCATCCAAATCACCCCAGCCGAGGAGATCCACCTGCCCCAGGTGGCCGTCGCTGCATCTTGAGCAAATGCTTCGTGGTTATGGATTCCGTCGCGATAACGGACCTGTTGCGATAACGGGCCCGTCGCGGAAACGGGGCTCGACAAGAAAGCGGGCTAGGATGGAATCGCCCCCTGACTCCGCTGGTTCAGCGACCGGCGATCGCCCCCATGGATTTAATTCTGTGCCATACCACTGCTGACTTCGACACCCTCGGAGCCGCCGTTGGCATGACTTATCTCCGCCCTGGCGCACGCATTGTCCTATCCGGTGGGGAGCATCCCAATGTTCGTGCCTTCCTGGCGCTGCACCGCAATGCCTATCCCCTGATCGAGCGTAAGGCTGTCAATCCAGATGAGATTCGCTCGATTACGGTGGTGGATGCCAGTGAGCGATCGCGCCTAGGCAAGACCGCTGAATGGCTGGGCTTGCCTCAGCTCCAAGCCATTTATGTTTATGACCATCACCTCAACAGTAACCGGGATATTGCAACGGCTCAGGAGAGCGAAACCAGCCCTCCCATCCCGACCTATCTCACCCTAGATTCGGTTGGAGCCGCAACCACTTTGGTCGTGGAACAGCTCATGCAGCAACCGCTCAAGGCGACCCCCATCGATGCCTTTGCCGCCACGGTGATGGCCCTGGGGATTCATATGGACACTGGCTCGCTCAGCTACGCGAATTCCACCCCCCGAGATGCCCGAGCGTTGGCTTGGCTGATGGAGCAAGGGGCTAACGTGGATTCCCTGCGGGAATACATGGAACCCGGCCTCTCGTCTGAGATACAGGAGCTGTTGGGCAAAGCGCTGGAAACGCTTCACACCGATAGCCACCAGGGCTATCGCATCGGATCTGTACTGCTGACGACGCCAGACTATGTCGGAGGCTTGGCCAAGCTGACTTCGGAACTCTTGGAAATTACTGGCCATGATGCTGTCTTACTCGGTGTGGCCTATGGCTCGAAGGGCAATCCTGATGAACCTCGCCTGAATGTGATTGGGCGCTCCAAAATTGGCGGAACCAGTCTCAGTGAGATCTTTAAGCATTGGGGAGGCGGGGGCCATGCCAAAGCGGCTAGCCTTGCGCTGCGCAATGTGAATGCAGCAGATGTGCTGGCACAACTTAAGCAGCAGTTCATTGCCCAAATTCCAGCCCCGCTGACGGCCCAGGATCTGATGTCGTCTCCCGTACGCACCATTGCTCCCGATGTCACCATCGAGGCGGCCCAGGGGCTGCTGTTGCGCTATGGTCACTCGGGTCTATGCATCGTCAATGGTGCGGAGCAATTGATCGGGATCATTTCACGTCGGGATGTCGATCTGGCCCTGCACCATGGCTTCCGTCATGCCCCTGTGAAAGGCTATATGTCTCGTAACCTCAAAACCATTGCCCCCGAGGCCACCCTGCCGGAGATTGAGCATCTGATGGTGACCTACGATGTGGGTCGTCTGCCGGTCATTAAGCCGGTGCTGCAACCGAACACTGCCTTCAGTCCTGCCGATGCAGACAGCGAAACCGTAAACCTGTCCGAGTCAAGCATTGCCCAGAAACCCGTCCCAGGGGAGTTGATCGGTATCGTCACTCGGACTGATGTGTTGCGAGTGCGGTATCGCAAGGCATCGTCTCAACAGAACATTGCACCCCAGGCACCCACAGGCCAGGCATCTACCCCTCAGACATCCAGCACTCAGACATCCAACACTCAGATGGCTGCGCACCAAACGTCAGAATCACCGCTCCAGCATCTGGCCGCTCCATCATCCTCAACCGATGCTCTGCTGCCAGTGCGAGAAATCCTGCGTAATCGGTTGTTGCCTCAATTATGGACACTCTTGGAAACGGCTGCTCAGCATGCTGAGTCACAGGGGTGGCACCTCTATCTGGTCGGGGGCGGGGTGCGCGATCTGCTCTTGGCCGATCCGAGTGAGCCACTCCTGCTCAATGATGTTGATCTGGTTGTCGATGGATTCCATCGCTCGATTGGTGAAGCGGCTGGTGTGGAATTAGCCGAAGCCCTGCAAAACCAATATCCCGAGGCTCGCCTCGACATTCACGGCAAGTTCCAAACCGCTGCGTTGCTGTGGCACCAAGATCCCGTATTTCAGTCCATGTGGGTGGACATCGCCACTGCCCGCACGGAGTTTTATCCCTATCCCGCTGCCAATCCGGTGGTGGAAGCAAGCTCAATTCAGCAGGATCTCTATCGCCGTGATTTTACGATCAATGCCCTTGCCGTCCAACTGACGGAACCCCGAGCTGGGGAGATGCTTGATTTCTTTGGCGGGGTTTTGGATCTGGGCAGTCGTCAGATTCGGGTCCTGCATGCCAATAGCTTTATCGAAGATCCCACTCGCATTTATCGGGCGGTTCGCTTCGCGGTGCGTCTGGGGTTTGAAATTGAATCGCAGACCCGCGAGTACATTATTTATGCGCTGAACAGCGGCGTCTACGAACGCACTCAGGGGGAAAACAGCATCACACCGGCCCTGCAAACCCGACTGCGATCGGAACTGGAATATATTTTGGAAGCGGGATACTGGAAATCTGCTCTCAAGTTGCTAGGCGAACTTACGGCCCTGCGATGCCTTCATCCGACATTGCAACTGACACCCACACTCTGGGCACAAGTGCGGCGGATCGATCGTATGTTGCGCCCCCTCTCGGCAACCTTGCCTTCCTTGCCCGCCCCCTGGCTCTTGAGGCTAGAAGTGTTGATCGCAGCTCTATCCCCTGGCGTTCGCCCCGGCGTCGCCACCAAACTACAGCTCCCGGCTGATAGTATCCAACGGCTGTCTGAGCTAGAACCGTGCCAGGAAAAAATTATTCAAACCCTTGCCCAGCAGCAGCGCCCCAGCCAAATCTACCAACGCTTGCGATCGCAGACGCCTGCTTTGCTGATCCTTGTGGCAGCTCGGGTGGATCGCAGCACCCGCCGACAAATTTGGCGTTATCTGACGGACTGGATACAGGCTAAGCCGCCTCTCAATGGCACTGACCTTCAGGCCCTGGGCTATAAACCGGGAAAGCAGTTCAAACCGATGCTAAGTCGGGTACTGGCAGCCTATCTGGATGGGGAGCTGGGCGCGTCAGCGATACCGCTGAGCGAACAAAAGCAGGCTGCCCGGCTACTGATTGCTGCAGAATTTCCTCCGCCTGAGGGCGATGAGTGACCCCTCCTGCCTTGGACGCAATACGCAAGTTCCCATGTTTACGCTGAGAACTGTTTAAATAAGCGGCTGAATCTTGAAAATTTAATTATTCCAAAAAATAAAAATGAATAGAGGTGGGAGGCCACGTTGGCATTTGCCTAAACCATCGGTTATCTGTGTGTGTTTAGGGGACGCTGCCAGACCTCGCCCGAGTCAGGAGCCTTGTCGGTCTGCGCCCACACTCGGTGCATGAATTAACACTCCTGTCGCGGTTGTATCGCCCATCTGCAAAGTCCTAACCGATGCGTTGCCTTGTATTGGGTGACTCGCATTGCGTTAAGGGTAAGGCAATTGCAGCGTTGGGATGTTCTATTTGGCAGTGCTTCAGAGGTGTAGGGTATGGCCTTGTCAAATTTTCTGCGCTTTAAGCGCAGGATGTCGCGTCAGCGAGGCTTTGAGGCTCTTGTTCGACTGCGCTTGGGTACGGATGCGGACGATATTCTGGACGCAACTAGGTGGAGACATGTCCCTCGATGGAAGTCTTTTGAGACTTCCCACCCCCGTAAGCCCGTCCATCCCGTCCCCCCTCCAGCTGTCACCGACTTGCTGTTTGGTTTTGGCGGTGACGATAGGCTGCGAGGTGGCGCTGGTGATGATTTTTTGTTTGGCGGCCGTGGCAATGACCAGCTCTTTGGCGGCGATGATGACGACTATCTTGACGGCGGCTCTGGCTACGACTATCTCAACGGGGGCAATGGTTTTGACCGCGTCAGCTATCGAGACTTTGGCCGTAGCGCCATCCTCAGATATGACTTAACGCTGGTCTCTGAGGGCGGCTCCTCCCCCACGGGTATCCGCGAAGAGTTGGAGATTGCGATCGCGCCCGTCACAGAAACGGACCTCGAAAAGCTCGATATCCTCGCCAGTATTGAACGGATTACGGCTCCCCTGCTCGCCCCCGAAGACACACCCAACCGGATTGACTTTTCAGACTTTTATATCCGGCCTAGCCAGAGCGCAACCGTTCAATCCCTGCCCGCCAACCGCTTTGCCCCGGCCCTCAACGCTAATCTTGCGGAGCAACGGCTGCACTATGTAGACCGCACCCAGTACTGGGATCCAGCCACGAGCGCCCCTCCCCGCGTCACCCTCCAGGTCGAGAACTTTCAGGACATCAAAGGCTCCTATGGCAATGATGTCTTGGTGGGCGATGCCCAGAACAATCGCCTGGACGGCTTCTTTGGCGATGACGTCCTTAGCGGTGGCGATGGGGATGACGTCCTGGTCAGCAATGGTGGAGAGACGCTGACCGGGGGCAGCGGCGCAGATATCTTTCGACTCACTGCAGCCTGGGCGGAGATCATTGGACCTGATGGCACGGTGGCACAGCCTCTCTTCACAACGATCACGGATTTTGAGGAAGGGGTCGATCGCCTTGTGCTGGTGCGGGAGACCAGTGCGGAGCTGCCTCTGGTGGGACCGGAGCGCATTGTGTTTCGAGGTTTTGAAGATTTGGAGCTTGGCTCCTTGACCACGGATGCTTTTTTGTTGGTGGGCGATCGCAGCGACATCCCGGCCGACAGAACTGGCATTTACTACAACCCCTTCGACGGTGCCCTCTATTACCAAGGCCCCAGCGTGGCACCGGGCCTCTCGCCCATTCAGGTGGCGAGCATTCCAGGACTCCGGCCGCCCGATGCCGCCATGACGCTTTTGTCACTCGATGGAGTCCTTGCGTGAGTCCTCGCGTGAGCTATTGCGTCATGACCTCAGCCAAGCCATTACCTTTTCAAACTGCAATCTGAGCCACAGATTGGCGCTATGCTGCGAAGCGAAGCGTTGTACGAGTAGAGACTTTGCACGAGAAGCACACCAGACCCGCCCCAACCGCCTTCCCCCTCCATCAACGCGATTGTTGGATTTTCGACATGGACGGTACGCTGACCCTCGCAGCCCATGACTTTGAGGCCATTCGCGCGGCGCTGGGGCTACCCGAGGGGCAGCCCATTCTAGAATCCCTCTCGAAACTGCCAGAGGCCGAGGCGGCACCGCTGCATGCCCAACTGCATGAGATTGAAATGGAGATTGCCCGCGGTGCCCAGGCCCAGCCTGGCGCGGTGGAACTCCTGGAGCTGTTGCAATCTCACAATAAGCGCATCGGCATTTTGACTCGCAACAGTAAGCCCGGTGCCGATGAAACGCTTGCCGCCTGCAATTTGGCTCGTTTTTTTGCACCGGACACGGTCTTGAGCCGTCACTGTTGTCCCCCTAAGCCTGAGCCCGACGGCATTCAACAGTTGCTACGGCTCTGGGATGCCCCCGCAGAATCCGCGGTGATGGTCGGGGATTATGTGTTTGACCTGCTGGCTGGACGGAATGCCGGGACAGCAACGGTACATATTGATGTGAGTGGGGCGTTCCCCTGGCCGGAGCATGCGGACGCTAGGGTTACAAGCTTGACAGAGTTGATCGCGATCGCTGCGTAATCCCCCTATGCCAAGCTTTTGTACAACTTGATTCATACTCAGCAAACTCTCATAAAGTTCACTATGAACATTCAGCCAATGCTCAGGTAGCGTTGAACCTAACCCTTCATGCTAAAGACAGATCAACTCGGTGAGTCCCCTCACCACTGCCCTCCGGGGCAAGGAGTCTACCCATGAAACGGTACCTTTATCTCTCTTTTGCAGTCGCCACCACCCTTTTGAGTGGGGCAACCATTGGCCAAGCCGCCACCCCCAGCGACCTGAGATTCCAATCTCACATGGCCCATGCCGATTTGGCCCAAGATATTCGGCTAACGACCGGTGTGTTGCCTGACCCTGTTGATGACATCCCCCTTGAGTCGGTCCAATCAGATGACGATTTGCGCCACAAGCTGATCTATGTGCAATCGTCACACCGGAGCCGGTAGGAGTGGATCCAGTTGGAGCCAATCCAATCGAGCCAATCCCATTGATTGAGACAAAAGAGCTAGGCAAAAGAGCCAAACAAAAACGTGATGGATGACTTAAAAACCGGGATGAAGCATCGCTTCATACCGGTTTTGCTGTGCAAGATGGCGGTGCAGCCTGAATGGGAATGCCTGCTGCACAGGCGTCAGCCGATCCGGTTAATCCATGGCATTAAGCCGCAGCATTGAGCCGCAGCATTAATCAATGGAGATCTTCTGGGGGCTACCGTCAACCGGTGGTGGCGGGACGGTTTCGTCAATTTTGCGATGATTGAGATAAAGGTCATCACGCCACTGGAAGAAGGTCTCGTACTTGGGATTGTCTGCCAATCCCGGAACCCCTTTGCCCTTCAAGGACAGCGGCACGTTGAGCGTTGGGCTTGCCGGAAATTTGATGTACATACTCAGCGCTGCCACGGCAAAATCCGCCAGGGTGGGATGATCCGCCACCAAGAACGGCTTATCCACCAGGATCAGGCTGAGGGCCTCTAGATCCCGGCCGAGGTCATCCATGGCCGCTTTCACGGCTTCGGAGCCAAAGCCCGCCACCGTGCCGCCAATGCTGAGTAAATCGCCTGGCACCGCACCGACAATATTCTTGAAAAAGCTGGGGACACTGCTCGCCACCATATTGCCGACGCCACGGACATTCTCAGGCAGCTCATCGACCAGGCTTTGGAGTTGCTGGGGGGTGCGATTGGGGAAGAAGGCCTTGCGGAATTCTGGATCCTGGTTAAAGGCACCGATCATGGCGGTACGAGCCTTGAGGCCAATGGAGGTGTCGGCCCACTCTTCCAGGATGAGCGTTTGGGCTCGGGGAAGGGGGTCTACTGGGATAATTGGCTTTTCGGGGTACTTCTCTTCGAGGTAGAGGGCGATCGCCGTGGAGTCCACGATGATCTCATTCTCATCCTTGAGTACCGGCACCTGGCGCTGCCCCGACATGCGGAACAGATCAATTTGACCAATGCCAGGGGTCACTTCAACTTTGCGATAGGGCAAGCCCTTATAGTCCAAGATGAACCGCACCTTTTCGCTGTAGTGCGATAGCTCGAATTGATATAGCTCTAACACGATTGTTCTGCCCTTGCGCTGATGAGTAACGTGGCGGGAGTGACTCACTCCTGCACCACGGTTTCGATTTCTATCCTAGTGGAGATAACTAAAGGCTGTTGCGTACCCAAGGTATAAACTTTGGGGGAATTGATAGTGCGTTACAGGATCCGGTCCGGTCTCAAGCTTCTGCTCAAGTTTTGTCGTCAAGGGTCTGGCTATCACAGATCTAGTCATCGATCTGGTCATCACAGGTCTGGTAATCCAGGGTTTGGCAATGAGGGGTTTGAAAATTAGGGGGCTGGCCATTCGGTGTCTCGCCATCCGGGAAGATTTTGACTCAGGGCCTGGAGCGTGGCATGGCGGACCTCGGCGGTTTGTCCGGCGACGGTAAACACCAGCGATTCCCGATAGATGCGCTGGGCCGGGTGGCTCATGGCATTGGCTCCGCCGCTGGCCATGGCGATCGCCCCCTGGACACAGCGACCACACAGGGCGATCGCCGTCCCCCGCAATGCCACCTGCGCCTCAAACCCTAGGGATGAATGCGTCAACGCATCCAACACCTGTCGCCGACAATCCTGGACCGCCCGCTCAAGCCGCTGCTGAGGCTCAGCCAATGCTGTCCATCCCCGCGTCTGTACTCCATGAGCCATCAGATCCACTGCGGCCTGGGCACAGCCCAACACCAATGAGGTCGATTTGAGGACATTGCGGCGATCCGCGACCGTCAACCAGCCCTCCGGCTTAAGGTCAATCACCTGCTCCGGTGACACTTGCCAATGCTGCAATTGCAGGGATACCGTATGGGTCGTTTGCATCGCTGCCAATGGCATGGGCTCGGAATAGTCCAGTCTGCTGTCTTCCTGCTGCAACGATCGAAAGGGAATCAATGCCAATAGCGATTGACCATCCGCTAGGGATGCTCCCACAACCAAATCTTCGAAAATCTGCCATCCCGTCGCCCAGGGAATGGTGCCATGCAGGCGATAGCTCCCTCCTGCGGTCGGTTCTGCGATCAGGCAGGGGGCTCCTGCACGACGGAGATGGGAAAAGCCCACGCCGACCAGCATGGTTCCGGAGGCCATGTCCACCAGTCGAGCCTTCAGCGGGGCATTATGGCCACCCGCAATAAAACTAGCCGCGCTTTGATGTTGTGTTTGCAAGAATGCGAGGGAACCCGAGACGCGGGTCATCGCGGCCTGGAATTGCCAATAGTCCGTTCCCGTCAGACCCCGGCCTCCCAGCTCCCGAGGCACCCGTAGGGCCAGTAGATGGCGATCGCCCAATGCCTTCAACGCAGCCGCCAACGCAGCGGAATCTTGGTCCAAGGTTTGGGCCTGGGGGGCAATAACGTTGCGGAGAAAGGTTTCCACATCATCCAAAGCGTACTCAGAAGCGGAGAGTGAGGGGGAAACAGTCACGGGGGGTATTGGAAAGCGGTAAGGGCTAGGCGGCGGCAGTCTTGAGTAAACCGGAGCGTTCTAATTGTGGCATGGGCAGCATCGCCCCCATGGGATTGGTCCATGGCCTTTTCTTATGGCCTTTTTTCATGGCCCAGATTCGTTCTCAGATCCGCTCCCAGATCCACTCCCAGATCTACTCATTGAACATTTTGATCGATCCCTGACATTCCGAAAAGATCCGAGATAGACTGAGCGAGGGCAACGCCCATAGGCCTAGGCTTCACAAGGTCATTTGGTTTTAGAGCGCAGGTCCAAGCCCAGCCAAAAATGTAGGAAGCCCTGTGACTGTCGTGCAGCCACCGTACAACACCGTTTTAATTGTTCCCACAGGGATTGGATGTGCCGTGGGGGGATATGCCGGGGACGCATTGCCCGTCGCACGAGCCCTTGCCCAGGTGAGCGATCGCCTCATCACCCACCCCAACGTGCTCAACGGTGCCCAGCTCTACTGGCCCAAGGAAAATATTGCCTACGTGGAAGGCTATGCCCTCGACCAATTCGCTGCGGGCCATTGGGCCTTGGAGCCGGTACACCGCAATCGTATTGGTCTGGTCTTAGACCAAGCCATTGAGCCAGAACTGTTGCAACGCCATGTGCAGGTAGCTGATGCTGCACGAGCAACCCTTGGCCTAGATATTGCCGACTATGTGGTCACCGATGAATCTTTGGGGGTGACGCTGAAAACAGCTGCATCGGGTGCCTCCTGGGGCACGATTGAACACCCCGACAGCTTACTGCGGGCCGTTGAGAAGGTGATTGAGCAGACTGGGGCAGAGGCGATCGCCGTTGTTGCCCGTTTCCCCGACGAACCCGAAAGCGATGCCCTCCAGCAGTACCGTCAGGGGGAGGGTGTCGATGGTCTCGCTGGGGCAGAGGCCGTCATTAGTCACCTCATCGTCCAGCAATTCCAACGGCCCTGTGCCCATGCTCCGGCCCTGAGCCCGCTTCCCCTGGACCCGAGGGTTGATCCCCGAGCCGCTGCGGAGGAAATTGGCTATACCTTTTTGCCCTGTGTGTTGGCCGGTCTCAGCCGTGCCCCGCGTTATCACAGTCTTGCAGATACCGAATCAGGTCCCGTTCGCTCAAGCCCCGGTCACTCAAGCTCCGGTCACTCAAGCTCCGGTCACTCAAGCTCCGGTCACCCAATGCCTCATCCATCCGCATTGGAGGGCTCATCAGTTGCCCATGCAGCATTCAATCCTCACTTCATCACGGCTCCACAAATCAACAGCGTTGTGGTTCCAGCCAATGCCTGTGGAGGCAGCGCCATCCTGAGCTTAAGTTCCGCCGGAGCCCATATTATTGCCGTGGAAGAAAATGAAACTGCGATAAAGATCCCCCCAGAGCCGTTAGGCATCAAAGTGACGCGGGTAAGGTCCTATCTGGAGGCGATTGGGGTGATTGCCAGTGACCGTGCCGGCATCGATGCCCAGCACCTCCGTCCTCGGATTCCTCCGCTCAGGCGTTTGTAATCTGTCCTAAAGCGGGGTTGCTGGCTGACTTGCACCTGCATCTTCGCTGCCCATTGCTTACCTGTCCCTGCATCTTTTCCCTGGCAACTTCTGTGACTGACCCCGACTTTAATTCTTCTAATCTTCCCCCCCTCACCCGTCCCCAGGTCCTGGTGGGTTTGGCCATGACGGCGATTCTTCTGATGTTGATCGCCAAGGGATGGCAGACCTGGGGCGATGTGCCGTTGTTGGATTGGAGGTGGCATCCAGCCCAGGCAGGGCTCGGTGTTGCGGTGGGGTTGGTCATCAGTGCCGCGAGTCTGGCACTCTACTATGCTTGGCCTGCCTACCGCAGCAGTGCAGAATCCTATCTCAATTTGGTGCTGCGGCCCCTGGTCCTTGCCGATGTGCTGTGGCTTGGACTGTTGCCCGGTCTGAGTGAAGAGCTGCTGTTTCGGGGCGTGATGTTGCCTAGTTTTGGCAGTAGTTTTGGCAGTGATGCGATCGCGGTCCTCGGTTCAGGAGCCTGTTTTGGCATCTTGCACATGAGCGGTCGGAGCCAATGGCCCTATGCGTTGTGGGCGACGATTGTCGGGATTGGTTTGGGCACGATCGCGTTGGTTACGGGCAATTTGATGGTGCCGGTGCTGGCCCATATCATTGCCAATATTGTTTCGGCACTGTTTTGGAAACTTGTGCAGGCGAAGCGGATTGCTTGACGGTGCTCAGGATGTGGGTGAGGGCGATGGTGCCAAACCAGCGAAAGATGTCGTTGCCGCCTCCGCTGGTTTGGGTCTTGGGGGAATGCGATCGCA
>CALIJJ010000281.1 GCA_938017515.1 uncultured Pseudanabaenaceae cyanobacterium | reverse complement strand
GTTCATCGGCATTGATACAGGTGACGCGCTCTATTTCGAAAATGTTGGAGATGCAAGTAATCCTGTCTTTGCTGCACCGATTACCAACCCCTTTGGTCTAGAAAGTGTGGGTGGTTCGAGTAGCCATGAGTTTGCAGACCTAGATGGCGATGGTGACCTCGATGCTTTGCTCGGTACCAAGGATGGTTTGACCTTCTATTTCGAGAACGTGGCTGATTCGGCGGATACCGTACCTGAATTCATTCGCTACAAAACGACGATCGTTAATTTTGAGCAAGATACGGTCTTTCATGGTGATGGCCTCAATGATTACGTTATTTCCAAGGGCGGTCATGATGAAATCCACACCGGTAATGGCCGTAACCAGGTGAAAGCCGGAGCCGGTCATGACAACGTCTACGGTGGTTCCGGTGATGATGTCCTCTACGGTGAGGCGGGCCATGACACATTGTCCGGTGGCCAGGGCGAAGATCGTTTGTTTGGTGGCGCTGGCAACGATGTGGTGATCGGTGGTAGCGGCAAAGACTTCATGGATGGTGGCGCAGGCAACGACACCGTTGACTACAGCTACTGGTCTGGTGGTGGCCATTACAACTTGGAGCAGGGCTTTGCCCAGGCACCTGGTTTTTACCAGGAGGCAGTTCTCAACTTTGAGAACATCAAAACGGGGCACGGCAACGACGAGATTGTCGGTACCTCGGGCAATAATGTGATTCAAGCGGGTGGGGGACATGACACCTTGGTCGGTGGTGATGGTGACGACCAGCTCACCGGGGGCTATGGTGCTGACAGCTTCCGCTTCACTTCGCTGCATCATGGTGTGGACACCATCACGGACTTTTATTGGCAAGAAGGTGATCGCATTGAAATTGATGCGTCTAGCTTTGGTGCAACCTCCCTGCACCAGTTTGGCTACAACGCTCATACGGGGGCACTGTCCTTCAATGCGTCACCCAATGACGGCATCATGCCCCAGACCTTTGCGGTTCTGGCCAATCGTCCCTATGACTTCTATGTTTCACTGGATGTTGCGCTGGTCTAAGATCGAATCATCCTCGCTCTAAACTAGAGCTATCCAATGAGGGGCGATCGCACTATCGATCCCCCCTCATTGGAGATTAGAACTTTAGTTGTTTTGGCAACTTTTGCGCTTCCCCATCGCTCATTCCCAGAAATCCATGGCCGAATTTTTCCAGTTTGAAACCGAGTTTGTTGATTCCCTGCGTTGCATTCCCATGCAGGTGCGATTCAACTTAGACACCTGCGGGGTCAAGCTCAAATTGGTGCACTGGAATGGATTTAATGCTGAACAAAAACAGGCCCTGGTCGATCGCAACTGCGATCAGCCCAGGGCCACGGCGGACTATCGAGATTTTGTACAGGGCTTGGTGACGGAGCAGACGGGGGCACCTGCAAAGACGTTGCCCATTGAGGACAAACCCGCTTGGCTGGATGTTGCAGTGGTGCCGGAGGATGTGGTGCTGAAGGCGAGGGAATTTGATCTGGCGATCACCCCCAGTCAATGGGCCAATCTCTCCCCGCTGCAACGCTTCGCCCTAATCAAGCTCAGCCGCCCCAGCCACGAAAACCGAAATTTTCTGCCTGCGATACAGGAATTTGGTCTGGCGTAGGTTGAAGCGATGGGCAGGACAGCCTTACTTTACGGCATCGCCGAGATCAAACAGGAACGGCACACCTCCGCCGCCATCCTTGCCCATGACCAAGACCTTGGGCATTTGGGAGCCGCCCTCTTTCCAGGCCGCGATCGCTTCCTTCTGGAGTACGAGTTCACCACCATTATTTTGCAGTGTTTCGGCAAGCAAGCGCTGGGCTTCGGCTCGGCCTCTAGCCCGGTTAATGTCAGCTTGGGCTTCCTGTTCCGCTTCCTGGGCAATGTAAACGGCGCGTTGGGCCTTTTGCTCTGCGATTTGCTTTTCCTCGACTGCCCGAGCAAAGTCTTTGGAGAAATTGAGATCGATTACGCTGGTATCCAGGATGATCACCCCATATTTTTCTAAGCGATAGCTGAGGGTCTCGTCAAAATCATTCTTGAGCTGCGATCGTTGGGTGATGGATTCCTCCGCAGTCCGTCGAGCTGCTGTGATTTTGAAGGCTTCCTGGGTTTGAGGCGCAACGATTTTTGAGACCAGGTTTTGCAGACTACCCTGCTTACGACGAATCTCAACGATGCGATCGGGATCCAAGCGAAAGTTGATCGCAAATCGCGCCGTTAGTTCCTGCAGATCTCGGGTGGAGCTAACACCGGGGACTTCAAATTTTTGTACTGTCACGTCATAGACATCAACGCGACCAATAAAAGGCGGTTTTATATGCAACCCTTCTAGGAGAGCACCATCTTGGGATTTGCCCAAAACACTCAGAACCCCGGCCTGGCCGGGGTTGATAATCACAAAGGCATTGATACCGACGAACAGCAGAATGGCTAGAATTGAGCCAATAATCGAGAGCGAGGCATTGGGGACAGAAGCAGATTTCATCAGAGAGTTCGGACACCCAAAGGGTTTAGGAGGACGTCTCTATTATCTCGCCTTAAACCAACGCCTGCCGGGATTCTACGGTTTTCTGATCGATTCTCTCGCTGTTGGCGCGACTGGATTGTTCGTTGATTTTCTGGCGAATTTGCTCCACGACCTCTGCCATGCCGTCCTGGTTGAGCCGGTAGCTGAGCGGATTGGCGATGAGCCGCGCCGTACTTTCAAAAATGACATCAATTTCATGGAGGCCGTTTTCCCGCAGGGTTGTTCCTGTGGCCACGAGGTCAACGATCGCTTCGGAAAGCCCCGTAATGGGTCCCAACTCCACCGAGCCCGACAGATGAATTAGGTCCACGGGTAAATCTAGCGCCTGAAAATACTCCCGTGCGCAGTTCACAAATGTCGAAGCCACGCGGGTGTGGGCGGGTAAATCCAGCGCTGACTGATAGGGACTGGTTTTCTTGACTGCCACCGAGAGCCGACAGCCCGCAAACCCCAGATCGACGAGTTGTGCCACATGGGCTCGCTTTTCGCGCATGACATCATAGCCGACGATTCCCAAGTGGGCTTGGCCATACTCAACGTGGACTGGCACATCTTTGTTGCGCACAATCATGGCCCGCGCCTGTCCCGTGGGATCTTCGATTTGGAGTTGGCGCATTCCCGGCTCCAGGAAGGCGCTGAAGTCGAGCCCAATGGATTTGAGCAGTTGAATGCTTTCTTTCTTGAGTTCGCCTTTGGCGAGGGCAATCGTTAGCATAGAACGGTTAGCATTGGCCAGCTAGAATAAAGGATACCGGAGGCCCATCATCACTGCTTTTCAGGGATTCTCCCCGATGGAACATTCTAACAAGTTGCGTATCCTGCTCGTCGATGATGAGGCAGAACTAACGACGCCCCTCAGCCGTGTGTTGCAAGGTGAGGGCTATGACGTCGATCTGGCGCAGGATGGTCAGACTGGACTCAAGCTGGCGCTGGCTCAGCCCTACAGCCTGCTGATTCTAGATTGGATGATGCCTGAGATGTCGGGGATTGAGATGTGCCAAGCGTTGCGACAGCGCGGAGATCAGACGCCGGTTCTGTTTCTGACGGCGAAGGATACGTTGGATGATCGGGTGGAAGGCTTGGATGCTGGAGCGGATGATTATCTGGTCAAACCCTTTGAGTTGCGGGAGTTGCTCGCGCGGGTGCGGGCTAGGGTTCGGCGTCCCTCTAAGCCAGACATGGTGGCCGATGTGAGTTTCGGTGATGGGGCGATCGCCTCAGATACTCGACTTCGGGTGCAAGATCTAGAACTTGACCCGAGCAATCGTATGGCACAGCGGCAGGGTCGAAGCATTGATCTCTCTGAAAAGGAAACGCTGCTGCTAACGTATCTGATGCAGCATCCCGGTGAACTTCTGACCCATGGCGAGATCCAGGAATTTTTGTGGGGGGGCGATCGCCAACCCTCCAGCAATGTCCTCGCCGCCCAAATCCGTTTGCTGCGTCGTAAAATCGAGACCCAGGGGGAAACGCCGCTCATTCATACGGTCTATGGCAAAGGCTATCGCTTTGGCGACGTGAGCTGATGCCAGTGCATGGGGAAATGAGCGTCTGCACGCTACCGAATTCTGACGTAGGGTGACAAGTCATTCCACAACGATGGAAACTGAGCCTGAATGTTGGCCGCTTCTGCAATTTCCATATCCCGGTAGTCAAACCCTGGTGCGACGGCCTCTCCCAGCAATCCATACTCCCCTGCTTCTAAAACGGCCGCTTTCCAATAGCCCCCTGGCACCAAAAGCTGGGGCACTTCACCATGGGCTAGATTCAGACCCAGTTTGACCCGACTCAGTTTGCCTTCCAGGTCCACCAGAATGTAGGTGATGGCTGACCCGGCTTGGAAGTAGTGCATGATGTCGGACTTATTTTTGTGGAGATGATCCACCGAGCGATCGTCTGTCAGCAGGTAGTAGATCGAAGTGAGGATGTTGCGATCGCCGCCCTCCCGCTTCGTTGGCATTTGCTCTGCCGACCGATGACTCTCCGAAAAATATCCCCCCTCGATATGTTCCACCAGGGAGAGTTGAGTGATCCAATCCTGCTTGTTCATACTGCTTTCCTCACGTTGTCAAATCTTGGGCATTAGTTTAGGTCGAAAGAACAGGCGACTGACGATTCGAGCCTTAGCATTTTCGAATCTCAGCATTAAAAAAGCGGCCCCGTTGAGGCCGCTTCTGGCTAAGTTGAATACAATCCTGAGGGGAAAAGGAAGTAATTAATCTTCGCGATCGCCAACAACCAACTGCATGATCATGGGGTCGCCACCTTCGACGTGGTACTTGTCAGCCCAGGTCTGGACGTATCGATCCAATTCCTGAATTGCTTCTTCACGCTTTTCAGGGTCAATGTCAAATGCTTCCAACGCACGCATGACACCGGGCTTCTCATCAACCCACACCTGCATCAGGCGGAAGAATCGAGCGACGTCTTCGATGACAACATAGGCCCGCTCTTGCTCACCCTTGGGCGAGTAGGACGTCCGCGCTAGAGCGTAGAACGGTAGGCCCCAGGGAGAATCAATTTGCAGAACGGTGCCGGAGTAGAGCAGGCGTAGCTTGATGTGCTCAGCTAATGCCTCGCTCAACGGCATACGGCGATCGGGCGGCAGGTGGTCCTGGGACTTCATGTGCAGCAACTCGATCAATTCCATGAATTGGAATGAGTTGAGCAAGCAAGCATCGGGCAGATCGTCGGGGAGGGTCTCCTCAATCTTCTGCTTTTCGCCCAGGGTCAAGCGGTTGGTCAGCAGACGAGGCTGATTCGCTTGCCAAGGATATTGCTGAAGCCAGAGGTGGGGGAAGCGAATCAAGTAGCGAGGCTCTTGGGAACCCAGCGTCTTGAGCAGCTTGCCTTCGTTCAGGGCCGCATCAATCTCTTGGACGATTGCCTTCACCCGCTTGGGTTCAACGTGGTGAAGACCACCGGTTTTGCGCAGGTTTTGGCCCTGCTCCAAATAGGTGGTGTAGATCGCGCACTTAGCAGCAGTGGTGGCTGCATCTAAGAACGCGCCGTAGCGGTGACCCCCCATGCGCATTGCACTGGCGGCAAGCTGCAGGAGGATTTGGTCGATGGCGCTAGGCTCGAGAGCGTCAAAAAGCTTTGCATAAAGTGCAGAGCTGGAGCTAGACGTCATTTGAGGAGACGCAACCTTTGACGCTTTTGTCGTAGTGGTAGATGGCACGGGAACACCCTTCCTATTGGTGTGGACTGCATTCATCAACAATGGCTAGCCAGGCTTTAATGTCTTAACCAGATCGAATCCAATGCGTTCGCCGGTAAGCGAACTGAATTACATCTCTTGAAGTAATAATTATTACTGATAATACAGCAAACTACTAGACGATCCAGAGAGTTTGGCAAAGTTCCGCAATAACACTGGCCAATACTAAAGGATTTTGGGAGTCTCCCCGTAAGCCTACGGGTATTTCAGGGTAAGCCTTAAGCGCATCTAGGGAGTCAGACCCCTTATTGATCCAGGTGTGATCCCCCTAAGGGGTGATAGTCCTGTTGCTTTAATAGAAGGGGTTTCACCCCATGCAGAAAAAAGTCCATCTATTTATGTCTTTGTAAATCCTCTTTTTGACCCTCAAAAATCAAGGCTAATCTTGCCCCGGTTTTGGTATCTATATGGTCTTTGATAAGAGAGGGGCAACAGAGACTATTCCCGATGCCATGTCCAAGTTTGCGATGGTGATTGGCTCGCTCAAAATCAACTGTCGGGGGGCAAGGCTGGCTTGAATACTAAATTTTCGATAAAATATAAGAAAGGTAAAACATCCGACTTGGAACTGCTATGGCTGGTGAAGGTGCTGTTAGAGCTTTAGCAACGCTCCCTAAGCCAATGATGGAAGAGGGAGGGCGTTCCTGGAAAACAGTGAGTTTTCCATCCACGCTGCATCTTCATACAGTGATCGATATCCTGATGGCCCAGATTCCCACGGACCACCAGCCTGATATCCGGTTGGGGTTGCAGGAAGCCTTGGTCAATGCCGCAAAGCATGGCAATGACTTGGACCCCCATAAATCAGTCTCTGTGAGATACCGAAGTTCCAGCCGCGATCATTGTTGGATTATTCGTGATGAGGGAAGAGGGTTTTCTCCGCCGAGTGCTGAATGCGATGGAGAATTAGACAGTACACCCTGTGAGTACCAAGAATGCGGCCGGGGACTTTTTATCCTGAACCAGGTTTTTGACGAAGTTTGTTGGAATAGCGACGGAACAGCCTTGACGCTCTACAAGCGCCACCTGCCTGCGCGCTCTCTGGCGACTCGCTCTTTAGCCTTCGCTGGTTGTGTGCGAGCCTAGCGATTCGTTGGCGTTTTTATCCTTGACGAACCTGGGTTCGATGGATGCCTGGGTGATGGGGCACTGAGTTGGGCCGATAAAAAAGCAATGAAAAAAGCGGTGCTTGGAGCGAAAGGCTCGCTCCAAGCACCGCTTTTTGAATAAACGTTTGAAGATAAACGCCTGAAAACAAACGCCTGAAAACAAACGTTTGAAACGTCGAAGCCTGCCTAGGGTTCCGTTTGGGGAACTTGGGGCTGCAGCGTTGCAATCATTTGCTGAACGCCACGCTGGATTCGACGGGTGACCGTCATTGGGCTCACACCAATCCGTTCTGCAACTTCTTTACGAGACATATCGTTGAAGAAGACAAACTCAATGGCAGCACGAGTCTTTTCTTCGAGTTCTGCCATGGCACGCAAAATTTGCTGGCGCTCCTCTTCCCGAGCTTGCAGGAAGAAGTATTGCGGATCGGGCAAGGTGTCACCCAAGGTGAGAGACGAATCATTTTGATAGCAAACCGTTGCATCCAAGCTGAGGGGCATGCGGTTCTTGCCTGCAAGCTTGATGTCCTGCCATTCACGCAGTGAAATATCTAGTTCGTCTGCGACTTCTTGGTCGCGGGGTTGGCGGCCCAACTCGCGGGTTAACTTTTCACGAGCCCGCTGGCTGGCTTTCTGCAGATCTTGCCAGCGGCGAGGAATGCGCACCGAAGTGGCACGATCGCGCAGGAAGTGCAGAATTTCACCACGGATGTAGGGAACTGCGAAGGAACTAAAGGCACAGCCCTGGTGAGGGTTGAAGCGCTCAATGGCGCGGATCAAACCCAAATATCCAATTTGCTCGAGATCCTCGTAGGGCTCGGAGCATTGGTGGCTAATGCGGTGCGCAATTTTGCGAACCAAACCGGCGTTCATGCGGACTAGCAGATTACGCGTCTTAATGGAGCGATCGTTGTGGTACTGGACTAGGAGTTCCAGACCCCGGGAACGATAGGAAGGCTGAGGCTGAGTAGCTAGCATTGACAGGACACCTTGCATCAGAGCTGCCACCATTGTCGAGATCTGCCCCGAGGATAACCATCGTTGATCCACGGGAGTCTAAAACAGAGATCTGCCTGCTTTCAGGAGAATCACGGAAGTTGTCCAAAGCTCCGGAGAGCCTAGAATTCAACCTCTCTAATGCTTTGAGTGCGATCGCCCTACCCTAAAGGTTTTCCCAATCTCACCTCGAAAATAACTTGCCTTCTAGAAACGTATTCCTGGGTCAATGCCGTCGCCCAAGTAAGGATACCGAATGTCTCTGTTACATTTCGGAAACAATTCTTCGGCAATGTCACTGGAATTGGTGATCTCCTTCGCCCTACAGACCTTTCCGATTAGCGAATGGGTGACAATAGAAGAGCTCAAAAATAATCTTTCGCGTACGGGAGTTACTTTCTATGGCGAATACCAGCAATTTTCGCAAAGCCATTCTTGAGGCCCAGAATAATTCTCTCGTTGGGCCTAACGTTATTTCTAAAGCCTTGCCTTTCGTGGGAGGAGGGCTCGTCCTGACGGCCCTAGGCACCTACGGCGGTTTGGGTGTAGCTGAGACCTATCCTCAGCTTTTCATGCCGACGTTTATCGGTGCGCTGGTCCTGCAAATCGTGCTCTTTTTTGTGGCTCAGGGAGCTGCGAACAAAGAGAATCAAGCGACGGCCATGCCGCTGCTGGCTCTCTACAGTTTGCTAACCGGCTACACACTGACGGGGCTGATTTCCCTGGCCATGGCCACCCCAAAAGTCGGCATGGAAGGGATTGGCGTCGCAGCATTGGGCTGCGGCATTACCTTCATTGCGGCACGTCCCATTGCGGCCAATCTGTCTGAGGAAGATGGTTTCGCGCTCCAAAAAACGATCCAGCTCGGCGTTATTGGCTTGGTGGTTGTTCTGGGTGTGCAGTTGTTGCTGGGCATGTTTGGCGTCTACACACCGACCTGGATGGAGTTGAGCATTTCTGGGATCGGTGTGTTGCTCTTTGCCGGCGTGGCTGTGGTTGATTTCTATGCACTGCCCCGGACCTATAACGATGAGCAGCACCTATCTGCGGCATTGTCGATGTACCTGACTTACATCAACCTGTTTGTCTTTATCCTGCGGTTTCTGATTGCCCTGCAGAGTCGCGACTAATCTGCGCCACTTGAAACGTTATCAAAACCGAACGAGGCCCGTCGCTAACTTAGAAAATACTCCGCTAAAATAGTTCATGCGGACTATGTTCTTGCAACGGCGGCCTCGTTTTGCAATTGTTATACCGTTTGCTCCATGGAATAAATGCAGAGCTTCTCCGGCCTTGTCTTGCACTCAATGTGGAATGCGGGGCGGTTCTGGAGCGGTTTTCCGGACCTTGGAAGGCTTGTTCTCGGGGCTGGTCTGCAATAGATTGAGTGGGACAAATGGGTTCGAGCCTTGAAAATTGTCAAACTCTGAACAAGGGGAAGTGAGCGATGAGTCCAGAAGCAGAAGCACCTAAGTCTCCCGATAAAGAAACCATGCAAGCAACTTCAGACACGAAAACCCCCGTTGTTGAGGTCAAGATGGAGTCTGGCCCGTTGGCAACAACTGCTAAGGCGACTCAATCTGCCACCAGTGAACTCGAAGCCCTTCTAGAGCAAGCTTCCGAGTATGTTTCGTTTGTGACGGATTTCTTTAAGAGCAATCAGCCCACGGTGGTGAAGATTGGCTTGGTCGTTGGAGCAGCTGTGGCTGTGAAGGTGGCTTTGGCTATTTTGGGTGCCATCAACGAGATTCCGCTACTGGCTCCCACGTTTGAGATGGTGGGCATTGGTACCAGTGCTTGGTTCCTCTACCGTTATCTCCTGCGTGCTTCCACCCGTGAAGAGCTTTCGCGGGACTTTGATAGCCTCAAGAAGGAAGTTTTGGGTAAAGATGAGTAGACCAGGACTGGCTCTAAGCCATTGCTGCTTTAAGTTTTAAGTCATGCCCCAAAAAAACGGTCCCCTAGGGGACCGTTTTTTTGGGGCGAGTTGTTGCTTGAACCTGAGGGACGTTGGAGTTCGGGGCATTCGGGCTAGGGAGATTTGAGCGAAGGACATTGGGGTCATAAAGACCATGCTCTGAGGATTATTTTGTTGAGATATGTGGCGTCAATCTCAATGCGGTTTGCTTTTTCAAGACCTTTTGCAACAGAGCTTTTCATCGGAGCGAGTCATCCATCGAGGGCCGGTAGACTGTGGATATTAATGCAGATTACGGCGGCTTAGGGAAACTTTGGTGAGATTCCAGGGCTGTGCGGCAACTGTGATTGGAGAAGAACTGCTGAAGCTGTTGCCTTGGGGCCGTGATTCAGCAGTTCTTCTCCATTAGTCAGAATGCCTAACCGCTGTCTGCCTCATTCCTGCCTAGCACGGGAAAGGAGCATCTTCTTTCATGACTATTTTCAGCCCTCTTGCCCTACAGCAATCGGAGCAACGGGTTGTTGCTGATTCCTTGGCGGCTTCACTGTCGCCCTTGCCCCAGCGACGTCCGCTGCTGTTGATTGGCCACGGTAGCCGAGATGCCGACGGGCGTCAGCGCGTGTTGGATTTGGCGGCGACCTACGAAGCCTTGGACCCTTGTCGGCCCGTGGTGCCCTGTTTCCTGGAGCTGACCGAGCCGACGATTCAAGATGGCGTCGATCGCTGTGTGGAGATGGGGTATCACGACCTGTCTGCGCTGCCGGTGTTGCTGTTTGCAGCACGGCATAACAAATTTGATGTAACCAATGAATTGGACCGGGCAAGGCTGAAGCACCCGCAGGTGACATTCCACTATGGCCGTCACTTTGGTATTACGCCGGGGATTTTGGAGCTGTGGCGCGATCGCCTCGCCCAATTGGACACCCCCGAATGGAACCCCCAGGGCATTGCCCGCCAGGACACCGTCCTCCTTTTTGTCGGACGGGGAGCCAGTGACCCTGACGCCAACGGCGATGTCTTCAAGCTGGCCCGTATGGTTTGGGAAGGCAGCGGCTATGCCACAGTGGAAACCTGTTTTGTCGGCATTACCCATCCCCGCCTAGAAGAAGGATTTCGGCGGGCGCGGCTCTATGGACCCAAGCGCATTATCGTCCTGCCCTACTTCCTCTTTACGGGGGTGCTGATGAAAAAGATTTTTGACATCACTGCCCAGCAACAGGCGCTGTACCCGGCGATCGAAACCATCTGCCTTCCCGAGATGGGGCTTCATCCCCGTCTTTTCCAGGTGATGCGGGAGCGAGAGATTGAAACTCAGCTGGGTCAGGTGCAGATGAACTGCGAAATGTGTAAGTTTCGTCTGGCTGCGGCCCAGGGAACATCCAGCGATAACGGTGGGCATGCCGGACAGGGACACGCCGGACAGGGGCACGCCGGGCATGGACACGCCGGGCATGGACATCATCACGGTGACCATGACCACGGTCATCACCACCACGGTAACAGCGATGATCCCTATGCTGAGCCAGAGAAGTATCACGATCGCGTTTGGCAGGTCCCCTAGGAACGAAAATATCCCTGGGCCCGTGCAAGGCAATCAGTACAGTGGGAAATTAGGGACAGTAGAAAATTAGGATCAGCGAACCATAACAACGACCCCTATGAGCCATACCCCAGAAGAAACCGGACCTGAGAAGGTCCTGGCCGAGAATCCTGCTCCAGCAACGTCAGCCGCTGGGAGCCAAGCGTTGGCGGTGGGCGATCGCGTTTGCCTTGCCCAAGCACCGTCCTACTTCAAAACCGCTGATACCATGCCCATGCTGCGTCCCCCTGACGTCGTCGGTCTTGAGGATGAAGGTGTGATCACCGAGCAGCGCGCGGGGCAAACTTGGGCGGTGCGGTTTCAGCAAGGGGCATTTTTGCTCGATAGTCCCTATCTCAAAAAGATCGACGCCTAGCTTGGACTAGGCAATCAGTTGCTCCAAGGTTTCCTCGGGGCCGACAAAGGAGAGGTAGGGCTCGGCAAAATAGGCCTGGGCTGTCGCTTGGATGGCTTCCGATGTGACGGCCTGGACCTGGGCCTGGAAGCGTTCATCAAAATCAATGCCGAGATTCAGGGTTTCGTACCAGCCGTAAATCTGGGCAATTTGGGAGTTGGTCTGCTTACCTAGGACGTATTGCCCCAGGAGCTTATTGCGTGTGGCCTCTAGCTCTTCATCACTAAGCCTGACGTCCGAGAGACGCTTAACCTCTTGGCAAAGACCATCCCGGGCCTTGACCGCGTTTTCTGGGGCTGTCCCCATGTAGGCGCCAAAGGGGGCGGCATGGAGACGGGTTGGGAAGAAGGTCGAGATTTCGTAGGCCAAACCCTGCTTTTCCCGCAGCTCCACGAATAGGCGACTGGACATGCCGTTGCCCAAATAGGTGTTGATCAGCTTCATCGGGGCGTAATGGACATCGTGAACGGCGGGGGCAAGGTGCCCCAGCATGATGATGGCCTGGTGGGTCTGCTGGGCAAGCTGGACCGTGCTAGGGGAAGAGGTGACTTCAGGCAGCTCTAGGGCTGAGAGCGGCGTTGGGGGGGCTTGCCAGTCACCGAGAATGGCCTCGACGCGGGCTTTGGCTTCCCCGGGCTCAATGCGGCCCGAGATGCTAACGACGAGATTGTCGGGGCGAAAATGTTGCTGGTGGCAGGCCAGGAGATCGTCGCGGGTGAGGCTCGCGACTGAGGTTTCGGTGCCGAGGGCCGAGAGGGCGTAGGGGTGGTCGCCATAGAGCGATCGCCGCAGGGCATCAAAGGCGAGGGAGAGGGGCTGTTCTTTCTGGGAGCGAATGCTCTGGAGGGTGAGTTGGCGTTCCAGTTCGATTTCAGATTCAGGGAACGTGGGCGATCGCAGAATGTCGCTGGCTAATTGCAGCAGCGGTTCAAAGTCCGAGGACACCGTCTTCAGGCTCAGCAGCAAATAATCGGTGGCGGCATCGGTGCCCAATCCGGCTCCAACGGACTCGACCTGCTCGGCAATTTCGAGGGAGGAATATTTCTCCGTACCCTTGGTCAACAGCGAGGCCAGCAGATTGAGCAATCCAGCATTGTGCTCCTGCTCCCAAGCGCTGCCCGAGCGCATGAATAGCCGCGCCGCAATAATATCTGCTGTGAAATTGGGCGTCACCAAAAGCACAATGCCGTTATCCAAGACCTGGCGATGGGGCGATCGCGCGGCGGGAACGTGAAGCTCGGAATTGGCGGGCTGAGTCATTGCTTTTGGATCGGTTGAATTGGGTCAAATCGTCGAATGCTTGGATCGTCGGATTGTTAAAGGGTTGGACCAACGTTCAGATTAACCTGCCCTTGCCTTACTACCCACTTGACTTCCTCTCCGACGGCCCAACCTAGCTTTGGGGCCGTAGGACTGTGAGCCGTGCCTGATCCGGTGACAGATACTGCTGGGCCAGTTTCTGAAGGCTTTGGGGAGTCCAGGCCTGCACCCATTGTGGATAGTCAAACACCCGGTCTAGATCTGGAATGATGCTGCTGTGGCCATAAAGCTCGGCGAAGTCTTCGGGGGTTTCCAGGGAGAAGATAAAGTCTCGCTCTAGCTGGATTTGGCCGCGTTTCAGTTCAGATAGATCGACGGGACGGCGCTGCAAGTCGAGTATTTGAGTCTGGACGGCTTGCTCGACGGCTTCCAAATATTCGAGGTCGAGCCAAGCGGTGAGGGTGAATAGGCCCCCCAGGCGATCGCAGGAGTAGTCGCTTTCCACGTCCGTGACCCAGCGGCGGCTTTCCCGCAATTCTTGGACCAGTCGAGAAAGGCGACCGTCGGTCAGGATGGCGGTCAGCAGGTCTAGGCCGGTGGCGGTTTCTGGATCCTCTAGGCCAGGCCCAATCCAGGCCCACATCAGGCGGGCTTGTTCGAGGTTCGGCAATGTCAGGACTTGCCGGGAGGCTTGCTGGGATGGATGTTTGAGGGATGTTTTTGGGGGCGTCGTTAGCGCTTTGGTCACCCGGTCTTGGGCAATCAGGCCTTTGGCAATCAGGTCTTTTGTGCTCGGGTCTTTGGCAAGGGAGGCTTGCGCTACTGGCCCTTGCCTAGCCCCTTGCCCAACAAAATGGGTCTGAATCCAGTCCAGGGTGCGATCGCGCGGCACGCCCCCTGCCACCACGACAGTCATGTTGTCGGGCTGATAGTGGTGGCGGTGAAACTGGCGTAGGAGTTCCGGTGATTGAGCTTGTAAATGGGCTTCCGTCCCTAAAATCGAACGACCATAGGGATGCGGGATATCTTGTCCGTACACTTGGTTTATCAGGGCTTGAAATCCAACCCAGTCGGGATCATCCTTGGCCTGACGCAGCTCCTCCAGCACCACCTGTCGTTCCCGCTCAAACTCCTCCGTTGGGATCGCCGCATTCAACAGCAAGTCCGCAAAGGTGGGCAGCACATGGCCTAACAGTTCTGCCGCCGTGGTGATGTAGTAGTGGGCATAGTCATACCCCGTCGCCGCATTGGTGAAGCCGCCACAGTTTTCTACCAGGGCATCAAAGTCTCCGGGTCGTGTGGTCGGCGTGCCCTTAAAAATAAGGTGCTCCAGGAAATGGGCCATACCTGAATAGGAGCAAGAATCCGCTGCCGCCCCTGCCGGTACCCACACATCTACCGTGGCAACCTCGCTCGGTAGCGGTTGATAGATCAGTGTGAGGCCATTGTCCAACCGTAAAATTTCTGCGGGCGTGGCAGCATAATGCCGACGGGGACGAAGCTGCAAATCAGGCATAGAGGGATTGTTGGAAAGGAAATAAGCCAGTGACCGAGAGGCAAACCGAAAAAAACATGCGCTTGGAATTGAAGCAGCCCAACCCGGATTCGAGACATGCTTCGGTATGATTAAGAAACGTTAATGAAAATCTGTAAAACGCATTAAGGGCACAGAGATCACCATGGCAAAGATCCAGTTTTTCCGAGGCATCGATGAGGAAGTGATTCCTGATGTGCGTCTGACCCGTTCTAAAGATGGCGATACGGGCCGAGCTATCTTCTATTTTGAAGGACCCAAGGCCCTTTTGGGAGAAGAGCAGCAAGACATTACGGGCATGTATCTCATCGATGAGGAAGGTGAGCTGGTTTCGATGGAGGTCTATGCCAAGTTTATCAATGGTCAGGCTGCCGGTATCGAGGCCACTTACGTGATGCGTAGTTCTGAGGAATGGGATCGGTTCATGCGCTTTATGAACCGCTATGCCGAAACCAATGGTTTGGGATTTTCTAAGGCTGCCGAATAGTTGCGCACATCCCCATAATCTTGACTCATTAACTGACAATTTTCCCCCTGCTTCCATGAATGGGAGCAGGGGGTTCTTTTTGGCAGTTTTTTTCATGCAAACACGCAAAATTAAGAATCCGAGTTTATGCCAGGTTGATCTCGCTGTTTGTCCTGAAGCTGTTTGGTCTGAAGCTATTTGGTCTGAAGCTGTTTGTTTTGAACCTGTCAGGACTCAAACGCTTGTGAATCCATCGAGAGATTTGTTCTGAAACTGGGAAAAATTTCAATACCGCTGCTCCCTTGCCGTAAAAGGGCCTGTTGTCATCCTTTTCATCACAAAGGGTTACATTCTGGAAGCAGAATCCTATAATCGTGGTGAGCCACAGGTCAGTGGATTCCAGGATCTAGGTCGCTTTGTCCAATTTTTTTTCCGGATGAGTTAATACTATCTTTGGAATTTTTAATGAAGCTTTGGGTGTTTTGATCAAGGCTTTAAGTTGTGGCTTTGGGGTCGTCCTGGGGCGTTTGCCCAGATGACACGCTGAGGTGCATCCTTTCAAGGCCAATCGTTTTTAGGTAAATCGGGTTTTCCCTTATGTCAAGAAGCAGTGTCTCGGCCCTATGGGCACGGGATCCTGTGAGCATTGTTGATTACTACTCGGAGGTGAGAGTCATGGCTGACAAAACTGTCGCACAGGTCCAGGCCAAGCAATCTGATTGGATGCTTGTTGAACTAAACCCTGACATTCACGTGAAAACCCCCTTACCTCCGCAATGTCATTCCGCCCTTAGGGCTGGGTTTGCAGGATATTCAACCAATCCCCGTTGGAATATCGCCAAACTACAGGCGTGGCGCTTGGGTCGCCGGTGGCGTGATGAGATGGCTGCTGGAACCATGGTTGTGGTGGATTCACTGTTGATGTCCCAGGCCGATGGAGAGGTGTTTCAACAGGAAAAAATGCGAGTTCAGGACGAGGCCGTCCAAAAGGCGTTGCCTGAGCAAGAGGGGGGATTCTTGCGATCGCTGATGGCTTGGTCCCGGAAAAAAACCGCCATTGGCTAGTTCTAATCGTCACGATGTAAGTGTGGTCGGACTAGGGTTGAAGTCGGACTAAGATTTAAATCGGACTAAGATTCAAGCTGACGCCAAAAAAAGGTGCAGACCTTGGAATAAAGAGGTCTGCATCTTTTTTATCGGTGCATTTGGAGCTGTGAGCTTAAGACATGGCCCAAGATTCCTCCCATGGGCCATCGCTCAGGCTCAAGGCTCCCAATACTAGGAGTCAGAGGTTGCCTTGTCAGAAACCTCAGCATCAGAAGACTCTGAGTCTTCTGATGCCTTTGCAGCTTTGGCAGCTTCGCGTGCCTTCCGTTCTTCTTCACGCTGGGCCCGTTTCTTACGCTCTGCCTGAATGGCCTCTTCCATGACGATTTTCGCCTGGGCCATCTTCTCAAGGTTGCTGGCGTAGGTTTCTAGATCCTTTTTGAGCTTGTCTGCGGGTAGGTGCAGGTGATCAATCAGGGGCTTCAGCGGCTCTGCCTGTTCCTCTGGCTTTTGCTTCAGCATCTCTGGGTTGGCTTTCTCGATCAGCGTGAACAAGCCGATGCCGAAAAGGCGGCTGTACTTGAAGGATTCCTTGCCAGCAATACTGCGAACGGTATTTTGAATGACTTCAGGCGCACCGTCTAGGTCACCCGCCAACCAGGCCAACAGCTTATTGTCGTCAACGCCATCCATCGCCGCCAACATGGCCTCAGAATCCCGGCGATAGGTCGCAACATCCTGATTTAAGGCACCACAAACGGCATTGAGGATCGATTCTCTGTCTTCGGCAGGACGATAGCTCTCCATGAAGCGATCGTAGGAGTTGATCACGCCGAGGGCAAAAATTGGATCATAGGCAAACACGCTATTGACCGAGAGTAGATGCATCTCCACCAGGAGTTCCTCCACCACCCGACGATAAATCGAGTTGATCGGACGGGCGTGAGCGGCATAAAAGGCACGCTTGCTATCTGAAACCGTTGGGACGTTATTCACAGAAGTGGAGCTCGCTGGACGTAGACAACTGGGCGTAGACAAAAGTTCAAAGACTCTCATTATAAGTTGTGCTATGCACAGGTCCTGTGGAAAGTTCGGTACAGGTTCGGCTTTCCGTGCCTGGGATTCCGAACCACAACCCCCCAAAACGCTCAAAAACTACCTAGAATCAGGACAGCCAATCTTTCAGCACAGGTAACGTTTGATGATTCCTATCGTTGTAGAAGAATCCGGGCGGGGTGAACGCGCGTTTGATATCTACTCCCGTCTGCTGCGCGAGCGTATCGTGTTCCTCGGTCAGCCCGTGGATTCTGACGTTGCCAATCTCATTGTGGCTCAGCTGCTTTTCCTAGAAGCGGATGATGCCGAGAAGGACATCTACCTCTATATCAATTCTCCGGGGGGCTCGGTCACTGCGGGCATGGGGATTTTTGACACGATGAATCACATTACCCCCAATGTCTGCACGGTCTGCGTGGGCTTAGCCGCGAGTATGGGAGCATTTCTGCTGGCGGCGGGCGAAAAGGGCAAGCGTAGCAGTCTGCCCCACTCCCGCATTATGATTCACCAGCCCATTGGCGGTGCCCAGGGACAGGCCACGGACATCGAGATTCAGGCCAACGAGATTATCAAAACGAAGCAACGCCTTAACAAGATTCTCTCGGACAATACGGGACAGCCCCTCGACAAAATTGAGGATGACACCGAGCGCGATTTCTTTATGTCGGCCACAGAAGCGGCCGAGTATGGCCTCATTGACCAAGTGATCGATCGCACTAATACGTTGCGTGCATCCTAGGGCGACCTAACGGGACGCAACAAGCACAATACTCCGAGTATTTGCCGAATAATGGCGAGATATTACTGATTTCTCTCTCGTCGAATGTATATAAACCCTGATTTTTCTGCGCAAAATTGCCCAGAATTTCAGGGTTTTTCTATCTTTAAATTGCTGAGATGTCCCGATCCTCCCGTAGAATTAAGGAACCATGCTGGGAAATAGTAAGTGAAGTCTATGAGTATGCCCCCGAGCCTTCTTCAGGCCCTTGAGCGCGGTCAGGCGCTGAAAGTCATTAGCGGATTGACCAATTTTAATGGCGATCGCGTGGCCATGATTGTGCGTGCAGCCGGTCGTGGTGGTGCGACTTTTGTGGATATTGCTGCCGACCCTGGGCTTGTTCGCCTGGCCCGTCAGCACACCCATCTGCCCATTTGTGTGTCAGCGGTGGACCCCGAAAAATTTGTGGCCTGTGTGGAAGCAGGGGCCGATCTGATTGAAATTGGCAACTTTGATGCCTTCTACGCCCAGGGCCGCCGTTTCGAAGCCCCTGAGGTGCTAGAGCTGACCCGTCGCACTCGTGCCTTGCTGCCCAAGGTGCCTCTCTCTGTTACCGTGCCCCACATCCTGGAGCTGAGCGAGCAGACCAATTTGGCGGAAGCGCTTGTGGAAGCTGGCGCAGACCTGATCCAGACCGAGGGGGGGACCAGTTCCCAGCCCAAGGCTGCGGGCAGCATGGGCCTGATCGAAAAGGCTGTCCCGACGTTGTCGGCGGCTTGGGAGATTTCCCGTGCCGTTGAAGTACCCGTGCTTTGCGCGTCTGGCTTGTCCTGCGTGACGGTGCCCATGGCGATCGCAGCCGGTGCCTCCGGCGTTGGCGTTGGTTCTGCCATCAACCGCCTCGACACCGAGATCGAAATGACGGCAGCAGTCCAGGCATTGGTCGAGGCGTTGCAGTCTGAGTTGATTCCCAGCAACGCCTAGGCCCTGTTGTCAATCTCTCACTGGCTTGTCAATCTCTCACTGGGTTGGTTTGAGCATTGCGCTTGAATCCAACGCCTAAATCCCGGTAAAGCCCATCAAGCGCTGGCCTTGGCCATTGTCTTGGTGGGTTTTGTTGCGCCGGAGGTTTTTGGGAGGTCGGGTCGTGAATTTTTGGCAGAAACTGCCCCCCACCATGCCCCCGTAATTGCACGGTGCGGTACGCTTGATCTATCTGGCGATCGCCCCCTCCACCTTCTCCTATGTCCGACTATCTCAGCCACCTGAATCCCTCCCAGCGCGCCGCTGTTGAACATTTTTGTGGGCCCCTTCTGGTGGTCGCTGGCGCCGGTTCGGGGAAAACCCGAGCGCTGACCTATCGCATTGCCAATCTGATTCGGGTGCACCGCATCGACCCCGAAAATATCCTGGCAGTGACCTTCACCAATAAGGCCGCGCGGGAGATGAAGGAGCGCATCGAGAAGATCTTTGCGGAGCAAATGGCCCAGGACGAGTTCGGCAAGCCCTTCTCGTTGCTGTCGCCGAGGGAGCAAACCCAGTTGCGATCGCGCGCCTATCGCAACCACCTCAAAAACCTCTGGATCGGCACATTCCATGCCCTCTGTGCCCGAATCCTTCGGTTTGACATCGACAAATACCAAAGCCCCCAGGGTCACCAGTGGACCAAGCAGTTCTCGATTTTTGATGAGTCCGACGTTAATGGTCTGATCAAAAATATCGTCACGACGAAGCTCAACCTCGACACCAAGCGCTTCGAGCCCCGTTCCGTCCGCTTTGCCATCAGCAACGCCAAAAACCTGGGCCTCTCGCCCGATGAATATCGGCGGGAAAATCCGGACTACAAAGGACGCGTCATCGCCGAAGTCTATGAGCTTTATTTGGCGGGCCTCGCTGAAAATAATGCCCTGGACTTTGACGACCTGATTTTGATTCCGGTGCGTCTGTTTGAACAAAATGAGCAAATTCTAGGCTACTGGCACAAACGCTTCCGCCACATCCTCGTCGATGAATATCAGGATACGAACCGCACCCAGTACGACCTGATTCGGCTTTTGGTCACCAATGGTGAATCGGCAACGAGTTTTGATGATTGGCACCAGCGCTCGGTCTTTGTTGTGGGCGATGTGGATCAGTCGATTTATTCCTTCCGCTGCGCTGATTTCCGCATTCTGATGGATTTTCAGGGAGACTTTGGCGATGGTCTGCCGGACGACGATACCCGCAGCATGATCAAGCTGGAGGAAAACTATCGCTCTACAGAAAATATCCTCCAGGTGGCCAACCACATCATTCAAAACAACACAGAGCGGATTGATAAGGTGCTACGGCCCACCCGCAGCAGCGGCGAGCCGATCATGTGTTACCGCGCTGATGATGAAGCCGTGGAAGCGGACTACGTGGTTCAGCAGATGCGCAATTTGGAGCAAAACGATCCCAATGTTCATTGGGGTAGCTTCTCGATTTTGTATCGCACCAATGCTCAGTCCCGTGCCTTTGAAGAAGTGCTGATGCGCTGGGGGGTGCCCTATACGGTGGTGGGGGGCCTGCGATTTTATGATCGCCGCGAGATCAAAGACATCCTGGCCTATCTGCGCCTGATCGCAAACCCCGCGGACACTGTGAGCCTTCAGCGGGTCATCAATACTCCCAAGCGCAGCGTCGGCAAAACAACCGTGACAAAGCTGGCTGATGCCGCCCAGGAATTGGGGGTTCCGATGTGGGAAATCGTCAGCGATGAGACGTCGGCCAAGACGGTGGCCGGTCGCTCTTCGAAGGGTGTGATTGCCTTTTCCCGTTTGGTTCAGGATTGCATGACCCAAATTAATACGCTGTCCCCTTCGGACATGGTGCGTAAGGTGATTGATGAATCAGGCTATCGCGACAGTCTTATGGTTCAGGGCACTGAGGAAGCAGAGGATCGAGTTCGCAACGTTGATGAGCTGGTCAACGCGGCGATTCAATTTGAGGAAGAAAATGAGGATGCCACGCTGCTGACATTCCTGGGCAATGCGTCGTTGGCCTCTGATGCAGACAGCAAGGAAGAGAACAAACAGGTGTCACTGATGACGCTCCATGCGTCTAAGGGGTTGGAGTTTCCGGTGGTCTTCTTGGTGGGAATGGAGCAGGGACTATTTCCCAGCTATCGCTCCATTGATGATCCGTCGGCGATCGAAGAGGAGCGTCGCCTCTGCTACGTGGGCATTACCCGAGCCCAGGAGCAGCTCTACATTACCCATGCCAATGCCCGACGGTTGTGGGGCTCGCGGGAACCGGCGATGCCGTCGATCTTTTTGGGAGAGCTGCCCAAGGAGTTGTTGGAAGGCGATAGTGTCGGCCTGATGGGACGGCGAGAGCGCGTGAACCGAGCGGCGGCAGGGGCCGAACGCGATCGCCTGAATCAGCAGGACAAGCAAAGGGCGCGACGGGCGGCTCGGGCTCAGTCCAAGGCGAATGCGGTGGCGGTGGATTGGAAGGTGGGCGATCGCGTCCTGCACCGGGCCTTTGGCATTGGCCACATCACCCATATCTTTGGATCGGGACAGAAAATCTCGATCGCGATTAAGTTTTCGAACCTGGGGCAGAAAATCTTTGATCCGATGCTCGCGCCGATTGAAAAAATGGACTAATCGTCCGGGAAGCATTGACCGACTTCGCAGTGACTCGGAACACATACCGTGTTGTAGATCACCATATGTTGGCCAGTGTTTCGTAACTTTTTCGCGCTAAATTTTTAGCGTCGAAAAAAGCAGAATGCAAAAATTAATACCTCAAAAGCCTTGTGCTACACTGACTCCACCCCAATGGGTCAGACCCCTCGGGGGCTCGTTCGTCAGGTAAGCAAGGGTGTCTCCCACTATTGGTTTTTTTTGAGGCTGGTCAATAATTACATATACCTGCAAGCGATTACGTATATATACGCACAAAAATGTACTTTATTCAATTCGGGTTTGCAACTGGACACTGCGCTGCCGAAGTTGAATTGAGGACAAGACTTGATCAGGGCCAAGCCCGAATCAATGTCACCGAACATCAGAGCCCCCGTTCGACACTGTGTGGATAGATGCGCGATCGCCCTAGGTTAGCTGAAATGTAGGTCTCCTTGTTCGGATACGTTAGGACGCGTTAAACATGAAGCCCCTTGCCAATATTTTCTTGGCTAATCCGGTTCTGAGGTTTATCCGCTATTTGGAAAAGCAGCCACCCCTGCTGGCTGCAACCCTGAGCTTGCTTTTGGTTTTTCTGATTGCAACGGTCGAGGTCTTGATTGGATCTTCTGGATCTTCTGGTTCGGAATTCAGACTATCGATTGTCTATGCAGTTCCCATTCTGATGGCCACTTGGTTTGTCAGCATGCGCTTCGGAACGCTCATTGCGGTGACGAGTGCGGTGTGTTGGTTTAACAGCTCAACAATGGAAACGTCGGGAGATCTGATGTTGAATTGTTGGGATGCGGTTGTGGGTCTCGGGTTTTTCCTGTTGATCAATTACCTTTTGGCGGCGCTGAAGTCTGGCTATGAGCGAGAGCATCGACTGGCGAGAACGGATGGATTGACGGGGTTAACCAACCGTCGTTATTTCCATGAGTTGATGGAGGCGGAGCTATTGCGCTCCCGTCGCTATCGCTATCCGTTGACAGTAGCCTATATCGATGTGGACAACTTCAAGGAAGTCAATGATCGATTTGGCCACGCTGCCGGAGACCTCTTGCTGAGCTTGGTTGCCAAGGCGATGGTGAAGCAACTGCGGGCGGTGGATGTGGTGGCACGGTTGGGCGGCGATGAGTTTGCCCTAATGTTGCCCCAGACGGATGCCCGCAATGCTCAAATTGTTTTGCCACGGGTGCAGGAACAACTGATGCGGATTGTTGGACATCATGGATGGCCGATTAGTTTTAGTATCGGTGTGGCGACGTATTTGAAGCTACCACCAACGGTTAAGGAGATGGTGGATCAGGCGGATGCGTTGATGTATGACGTGAAGCTGCACGGCAAGAACCGCATTAAGTATGAGGTGATTGGAGCTGCGCCAAAGGCGTTGCCCGCTGGGCGTAAACGGCTGATGGCGAACGTTTCGTAGCCTGGAGTTTAGCCGCAGCGTTTAGAACAAGTTTTCAGAGCAGATGACCGCAGTGGAGAACCCTCGATTGAGATGGGCCTCAACTGCGGTTTTTTCTATGGGTTTTCTGTGGAAATGCCTTGTTTTTGCTTGATTCTTGGGATTCAGCGTCAGCAGCCTGTGAGCCGAAAGCAGATGTTTTGGGCTGAGGTGGCGAGTTTGCAGGCAGAGATGAAAGCTGAGGGGACTTAGGTGGATAAAGTTTGGGGAACTGAGGCACCTGTGAATTCGTTAAAATAGGGGTGCTTCAGATTTTTGGTTCTCCCATGGCCCAAATCAGCCTCAATATTCCCGACGATTTGTTGCAGCACCTTGCCCAGAGTGGTGAGAATCCTGCTGAGTTTTTGCAGGAACGGCTCCGAGAGCTGTCTCTGTCATCTGCTTCTGCACAGAAGTTTCAGGTGCTTGTGGAGCGATGGCGTCAGGAGACTCGGCATCTTTCTTTGATGAGTGACATTGTGCTGAATTCGGCTTATCAGCAGATTATTTGGTATGGGAGTGGTGGCGATTCCTCTAATTTTACGGGATTTGAGGCAGCAGCCGGACCATTGGTTTTGGGCGTTGCGATCGATTACGGGGGAAAATCCGATTCAGCCTAAGGATCGGGGTCGAGTGGTAAAGATGGCAGAGGCTTGGTTGGAGTGGGGTCGGCAGCGTGGGTATCAATGCTGAAC
>CALIJJ010000280.1 GCA_938017515.1 uncultured Pseudanabaenaceae cyanobacterium | reverse complement strand
AGCCCCTCAGACCACTCCAATTCAGTCTGAGTCTCCGCAAAACGGTTCTATACAACCGGCTCAGGCAGAATCCGGTGCGCCTCCCGCAGCAGAAGTAATCCCAGAGACAGGCGTCGCTTCAAAACAGCAAAACAGCGTGCTCGCTCAGATTCCAAACTTTGGCCTTTCTGAATCACTCTTCGGACTCATTCTTATTGCTCCCTTCGGACTCACGCTGCTTCGCCGTCGCGCTCAACACGCCCGTAAACCACTCAAAAAGCCCCTCCCATGAAGTCTCTTAATCCACTCCGCCTACGACAGTTGCATAAGGCCCTGGTTCCGGTGATGTTAGTCCCTTTACTGCTCACGATCGCGACTGGGATTGGTTTTCAGATGGCGATCGTTGCGGGTAAGGGAGGCGAGTTCTCCTGGCTGCTCGAATTACACCGTGGCAAGTTCGGGGTGATTAATCTGGAGATGTTTTACCCGTTCCTCAACGGATTGGGCTTGCTCACGATGGTGATCACTGGCTTTTTGATGTGGTGGCGATCGCCCAGTCGTTCCGCAAGATAAGTTGGTCTTACCAGAGCGCTGGGTCTTGCAAAGCAGCAACGCAGTTAATTCGGACCGGTGAGGTTGGCGGGCTGCGATCGCTCAGCACGAGCCCTTGCCAGCCGAAGGGATATTGCAGTTCGTAGGGAGGTAGGTAGGGTTTTGCGGTGGCTTCGCTGAAGCCGAAGCGGCTGTAGTAGTTGGGATCGCCATAGACCAGCAGGGTATCGACGCCCATTTGGGTGAGTTGTTGGATGCCGGTTTCGACGAGCTGTGTGCCGATACGTTGTTTTTGGTGGTTGGGTGTTACGGCGAGGGGGGCGAGGATGTAGGTGGGGCGATCGCTGCCATCGACCGTTACTGGGCTGAAGGCGACATGGCCAACAATTGCGCCCTCAGCCTCAGCGACTAATGAGATTGTTTCAGGTGTTGTCTTTTCTGAGAGCAAACCGACAGCAAGATTTGCAACAAGCTCTCTTTCTTCTTCAGGGAAAGCAGAGCAATGAACCTGATGAACACTGTCTTTTTCTAAGCTAGTAACGGCTCGTATTTTCATGCTTATTCACCGACATGTTGGAGCTGCAAGAGTCAAGTTGTATTCGCTAAGTCGGTAGCTAGAAATAAACATAGCGTCTGCCGATGCTGGTTTCGGCTCCGCTCAACCAGCGCTACTGCGATCGCACCAGAGCCGAGGGCTGAGCGAAGCCAAAGCCCGATCAGCGAGACAGTTGTATCTACCGACTTCGGACTACCCCAAACACCGAATCGCTTCCAACAACCCCCGCGCCTTATTCAAGGTCTCCTGATACTCATTCTCCGGCACCGAATCCGCCACCAAACCAGCACCCGCCTGCACACTCACCTGATGCCCCCCATCACCATCCGGTTGCACCATCATCGTCCGAATCGTAATCGCACTATTGAGCTGCCCCTCAAAATCATAGAAGCCATAGACCCCCGAATAGGGACCCCGCCGACAGCCCTCCAGCTCATGGACAATCTCCATCGCCCGAATCTTCGGTGCACCGCTCACCGTCCCCGCCGGGAACGACGCCTTGAGCAACTCCCAAGCCGTCTTCTCATCTTCTAGATGCCCGACCACATTGCTGACAATGTGCATCACGTGGGAATAACGCTCAATCACCATCAGCTCATCCACCGTCACGCTCCCCGGCTTGCAAACCCGGCCCAGGTCATTGCGACCCAGATCCACCAACATGACATGCTCCGCCACCTCCTTCGGATCCGCGAGCAAATCCTTCGCATAGGCCTCATCCTCCTGGGGCGTCTTACCTCGGGGACGGGTCCCTGCAATGGGACGTACGGTGGAGATGCGCTCGGTTCTCTCCGCATTCCACTCCGCCTTGACCATCACCTCCGGGCTGGAGCCGATCAGCTGCCATCCCTTGAAGTTGAAGTAGCACATGTAGGGCGAAGGATTGATCAGCCGCAGCGATCGATACAACTGGAACGGATCGCCTGCAAATGGGGTGCTGAGTCGCTGGGACAACACCACCTGGAAGATGTCGCCCTCACGAATGTACTCGCGCGATCGCTCCACATTCTCACAGAACTTCTCCTTGGTGATGTTGCTGGTCCATTCCAGCTCTTTCTGCTTCGATTGGGCTGGTGAAGTCCAAGGCAGCAGCGTACTTTGGGCCGCGAGGGGTTCCTGGAGTTTGTTGACCAACTGCTGGACGCGATCGCAAGCCCCCCGGTAGGCCTTCTCCAAATCCGGCTCCGCCTGAAGGTCCGCGTAGGCGATCGCCCAAATCTTGCGCTTGACCTGATCAAAAATCAGCAGACTGTCCACCTGCATCCACAGTCCATCGGCCCAATCCTGCTTATCCTTGGGTCCATGCACCGGCACCCGAGGCTCAATCCAGTTGATCAGCTCATAGCCCCAAAAGCCAAACAATCCGCCAATGCCAGGCGGCAACTGCGGCAACGTTACCGGCTTATAGGGCTCCAGACGATCCGCCAAGGTCTGGAATGGATCGCCTTCAAAAACTTCTGTGCTGCCATCGCGAAAGGTTTGGGTGGTTGTACTGCCCCGCGCCTCCAAGGTCCACAGAGGATTACAGCCCAAAAAGCTGTAACGACCAATATTCTTCTCGCCCGCCTCCACCGACTCCAGCAAAAAATTGTAGGGTTGCCCCGCACAGACCCGATACCAAGCAGAAACCGGCGTATCCAGGTCTGCAACCCACTCCTGGTACACCGGGACGAAATTTCCCTGGGACGCAAGGTCCTTAAACTCGTCGAAGCTTGGAAGAATCATGAATTGATGCGAGAGATTTGACGCGAGAGCTTGGCAAAAAGAACAGGAGCAAGCAACCTTGCTCCCAAAAATTATGGCAGCTAGCGTGGCTCTCACCAACGCTAGCTGCCATCTCAAGACATTCCGTAAAGAAGAACGTCAACCCATACCGTTCAGCAATCCTTACTCGTCGTAGGCTGTCTTGCCGGAGAACTTCACCTTGGCAGGCTCAACGTTTTCGCCGATGCTGCGGGGGTTGTGGTTCACCTTCTCACGGCCTTCGTTCACCTTCTCAGGGAAGACGCCGTCTGCGGGGTGCAGGTACTCAGTGTCGCCGCTGGGGAAAATGCGGTAAACCTTGTAATCAGCAATCTTCGGCTTGAACTTGGTCCGGAGCTGGGTTCCCAGAGCGAGACACTGCTCTTTGCGAGCCAGATACAGAAGGTTCTCACCTTCGTTCATGGTGGCTGCGCCGCCGGTTGGCATTTCGAAGACCTGCTCCTTTGAGCTAGTCCAAGTAATCGCGTACTTCTCTTCAGTTTCAGCCGCCTTAAGAAGGCCGCCGGTGCTGCCCCCAAATTTGGGCATCTGTCCACTAAGTGCTTCTGACATAGGAATCGTTATTTTGAAATATTTTTACGGAATCCTAGCACCCAGTCTCCCCCATCCTGTAGGGAGAAACACTATCTGTTACAGTTCTTCAGAGAATCGGCTCCCATCATCTTTCGAGCGCTAGTCCCTTATCCACAGGGGCCTCTGGCAGAATGCAAGGCTGAGTTGCGGCCGCAAGTAACGCGCCTTGGCACGAACCGATTGAGTTGTTCCCCGAACAGGCTCCCACATGGTGGCGTGGAGTCTTAGCAGGATAGTTCGCAAGATTTCGGGGCAAGAAAGCAGGACCTATGCTATTCAAATGGCCTACCAATCAATTCTGTTCTATAAGCCCTATAACGTTCTCTGCCAATTCACCAACCCCGATCAGTTGGATTGCCAGACGCTCAAGGACTTCATCGCCATCCCCGAGATTTATTCGGTGGGACGACTCGATCGCGATAGTGAAGGACTACTGCTGCTGACCAACCATGGTCCGCTCAAACATCGCCTCACGGATCCAAAATTCCAGCATCCGCGCACCTACTGGGTTCAGGTCGAGCGCATTCCCGACGAAGCCGCCCTAGAGCAATTGCGTCGGGGGGTCACGATTAAGGGCGGATACCAAACCCAACCGGCCCAGGTTCGAATCTTGGATCAGGAGCCCCCGCTTCCCCCTCGGGAACCGCCCATTCGCTTTCGTAAAAGCGTGCCCACAGCATGGCTAGAGATGACATTGACGGAGGGCAAAAATCGTCAAGTGCGTCGAATGACTGCTGCAGTGGGCTTTCCAACCCTGCGTCTGGTTCGCTCAGCCCTTGCGTTGACGTCTTCGGTTTCCCCAGAGACCTTGACCTTGCAGGGACTCTCGCCAGGAGAATGGCGATCGCTCTCTCCCCAGGAAGGCACCACCCTCTCGCAGTTGCTGCAAACCGCCCCATCCCGAGCATCAGGGTCTTCCGCTCGGCCTATCTCTGACTCTGACGCTTCATCTGGTTTGCCCAGCCCACGAATCTCTCCGGCTCGAAGGTCTGGTGGTCGGGCGGGCGGTCAGGCATCGGGCGGCCGGAAATCCGATGCTCAGAAACCCATCGCCAAAAAGAAGCAGGGGTCCCCTTCTCGGCCCAAAAGAAAACGAAATCGCCCCTAATCGTCTTGTCGATCCCCTCAAAATTGCGTAGAACCTTTCTCAAAAGAAAATTTGGGTTTGAGTAATCCCCGTCTGTACATTCGCCAACAGGCTTGGGCACACTAGGGTCACACCGCAAGGGCCTTGCGTCCTTGAATCGGTAAAGAAAGCGTCTAGACCATAGAGGTCGCCTCCCCTCCTGCTTGAGACGGCTTCATTTTCAGCAAGACTCCTTCGTGCAGCTCTCGGCTCGACCTATGAAGACTCCAACCTCCACACCTAAACCGTCTCACTCTGTGTCATCACTCTCGGAGGGAGTATCATCCTCGCTCTTTGCCCAGGGGCATACCTTGGACCTGCCCGTGTCCATTGCCTCTAGCCAGGCCCTTGCCGAATGCTTGGCCCAGGCCCAGTCCCAGGAGAGCCACCGTCTTCAGATCGCAGAGCTGGTTCGTATCAATCAGCAGCTCCAGCAGGAGATGGAAGCCCGCACCGCACAGCTTCAGCAAGCGCTGGAATATGAAGCGGCCCTGAAACGTATTACTGACCGGGTCCGAGATAGCCTGGACGAGCACCAGATTTTGCAAAATGCAGTCCAGGAGCTGGCCATTGTCCTCGGTGCCAGCGGCTGCAACGCGGCTCTCTATGACTTGGCTGAGGGGACCTCAACCGTTCGCTACGAATATGCAGAGGGCTGTCCCGCCATCCAAGGCCGTGTGGCCAAGATGAATAATGCCCAGCCTCTCTACGACCAGCTGCTAGACGGCGAGTATTTCCAGTTCTGCTCCCTCGTGCCCCACCCAGAGCGGGGACGGGTTGCCATGTTGGCCTGTCCCATTTCCGATGACCAGGGCGTCATGGGGGACCTGTGGTTAATCAACCAAAAGGACTATAGCTTTAGCGACTTGGAGATTCGTTTGGTGCAGCAGGCTGCGAATCAGTGCGCGATCGCCATTCGTCAGGCCCGTCTTTACCAAGCCGCCCAGGCTCAGGTTCAAATGCTGGAGCGCCTGAATCAGCTCAAGGACGACTTCCTCAGCACGGTCTCCCACGAGCTGCGCACGCCCATGACCAACATGAAAATGGCCATCAAGATGCTGGCCATGAAGATGGAGCGGACCCTGGCGCAGGATCCAGCCTTCGCCGCTGCCGCCAGTAACATGCAGGTGGACCACTACATCAATATCCTCAAGAAGGAGTGCGAACGAGAAATTAACCTGATCAATGATCTGCTCGACCTCCAGCAATTGGAAGCCGAGGGCCATGACTTCCCGACCCAGGCCATTGATCTCAATCTATGGTTGACACGCTCAGCTGAACCCTTCCACGCACGCGTTCAGCAGCAGCAACAGCGGCTCATTGTTAATTTGGAGCCGACGCTCCAGCCCTTCGAATCCCACTTGGGCTGTCTCAACCGCATCATGGCAGAGCTGCTTAACAATGCCTGCAAATACACCCCCGCAGCGGGAGAAATCACCGTTAATCTCCAGCAGCAGGACGGAACATTACGGATTCAGGTGACGAACACCGGTGTTGAGATTGCCCCACCGGAACTGAGCCGCATTTTTGAGAAGTTCTATCGGGTCCCCAGTTCTGACCCCTGGGGGCAGTCCGGAACGGGACTGGGGCTTGCCCTGGTGCAGGGATTAGTCCATCGGCTGGGCGGTCAAATCATCGCTGCCAGCACCGGCGGGAAAACGCTGTTTACCGTGGAGTTGCCCTCCATCGCAGCCACGCGATCGCACGACGATGGTCAAACCCAAGTTGCCTAGGGGCTGCCCACAAGGCTGGCTCAGATCATTCCAGACCGCTGACCACCATCTTGCTTGAGGGTAATCGTTTCGACCCACCGACCACCGAGTAAATCGTGTACTCTGGTACTCATCATAGATATCTGGGGGGCAGTCCGCAGAGTTCTTTCACCCCCTGAGTTTTCTACCGTTTATCCTCTGCGAACGCACGATGTTGACTTGCTCCCAGTGCCGATTTGAGAATCCTGTCGAAAATCGGTTTTGTCAGCGGTGCGGCGCGCCCTTGCCCCACATGGACGATGTAGGCACCATGGACGAAGTGGGCACCATGCCTGCCTTAGAGGACCCAGGCTCCTCATTCCCAAAACCATCTCAAGCAGCAATAAAAGCAGGATTTCAACCACCATGGGAGGCCAGTGTCGTGACATCACCTGAAGAGGACATCACTGAGGTTTTGCCCGCCTCAGCCTTACCCAATGCATCCCGTCCCGACCTGGAAGCGTCTGCCCCATCCCGCCCAGAAAAACAGCCAGAAAAACAGCCAGAAAAGCAGCCGACTGAGTCCTCAGCCCCTGACCCAAGCCCCGCCGCTGAAACGTCCCTAGACGAGCTGGATACACCAGAAGCTGTTTTCAACAGCATTGCCACGCGTCTACAAACGGAGTCGTTTCAGATGGACACGGGCCTGGGCTCCCTGGCGGAGAGCAGTCGTGAAGACGAAGATACACCGACCATTGTGCTACCCATGCAATTGGCTCGGCTAGACAGTGCCGGTGCGAGCCATGTTGGGCGTCAGCGGGACCACAACGAAGACTACTTTGATACCCAGACCCAAATGTCCGTGGACGAGAGTCCAATGGGCCGGGTGATACAGGCCCAAGGTCTCTATATCCTGTGTGATGGTATGGGGGGACACAGTGCTGGGGAGGTGGCCAGTGCGATGGCTGTCGAGCAGCTTAAAAATTACTTCAAACTTCACTGGAAAGGCACCCTTCCTGATGAAGACTGTATTCGTAAAGCTATTTTTACGGCGAATCAGTCTATTTTCGAGGTTAATGAGAAGAACGATAGTGCGGGCAGTGGCCGCATGGGCACGACCCTTGTGCTGATGTTGCTGCAGGGTACACAGGTGGCGATCGCCCATGTGGGAGACAGTCGCCTCTATGCCTACTCACGCCGTCAGGGCCTCAAGCAGCTCACCATTGACCATGAGGTTGGGCAGCTGGAGGTGATGCGCGGTGTGGATCCGGAGATTGCCTACGCAAGACCCGAATCCTATCAGCTCACCCAGGCACTGGGACCGAAGGACAATGGCTACGTTGACCCCGAAGTCCAGTTTTTAGATCTCAACGAAGACACACTTTTTCTACTGTGCTCCGACGGCTTGTCTGACTACGGACTGCTGGAAGAACACGCTCAGGGACGCATCGAACCATTGCTCAGTTCTAGCGCTTCGCTAGAACAGGGAGTGGTGGAACTCATTGACTTGGCCAACGAACTCAGCGGCCACGACAACATCACCGCCATTGCCATTCGAGCTAAAGTTCGACCCGATTCTCGGGCGCTTGGGAGCTAAATCATCAACCACCGTGGTCATACTGGCGCTGCTCAAATCGAACGGTCGTACACCGCTACAGTGGTGGACGTTCCGTGACGCAAAAATAATTTCCATTGGCCGCTCCCTCAGCAACCAAGTCATTGTGCGGAATTCCCATGTCTCCCGCCGCCACTGTGAGCTAAGGCTGGTACAGAGGGTGAGCGGGCAAGAGGCGGTCTGGACTGTCGTCGGGCAGGGGAAAAACGGTACCTTTCTGAACGGCAAGCCCGTCACCCAAGAGGCACTGGTGGATGGTGCCACGATTCAGCTGGCACCCAAGGGTCCCGTGCTGAAGGTTTATTTGCGCGATCGCGCCCCTGACCGGGATGAACTCCTGTTTGGTTCCCTTGACGATGAACTCCTTCGGGCCAAGGTGGAGCCAGCCCGAATCCCCGCGCCTCAGCAGAACGCGAGCAAGCGTGTCCTTCCTTTGTCGACGACCCCTCCAGCCCCATCTGTGGCACCGGGCGCTGATGCTGCCAGACCAGCCCAGCCCATGGCTCTCAATTCTGCAGCTCCCAATTCCGCCATTCCGCTTGAGCGAGAGACGGATGTCTCCTCACCCATGTCAGCGGCCCAAAAGCAGCGTAACCCATCCCCAAACCAAGGAACGGTTGCTCCTGGGAAGGTCCGAGGGACGTCCCCAGGGATGCCACGACGGTCTTCTCCATTGACCGATGTAGAAGACCGCCCACGCATCAGCACAGTCCGGGCGAAGGCCGGGGATGCGAGGAAAGGGGTTTCCCTCTCATCGTCCTTGGCTTCCCACAGCGACATGGACACCGACGGCTTTGCCTGTGACCATGCCGGGAACCAAGCCAGCAATCTGCTCTGCGTGCGCTGTGGTCAACCCCTGCGTGTGATTCGTACGGTGCGGCGCTATCAGCTCCTACGTATGCTTGGCCAAGGGGGGATGGGCACAACATTTTTGGCCTGGCGCATGCCACTCTCCCCCCAGGATATGCAGCAGCCTCCAGGGCAGCGGCTCGTGGTGGTCAAGCAGCTTAACCCTGAGGTGTCTGCGATCGCCAAGGCGCGGGAACTGTTTGAGCGAGAAGCCCAAGTCCTGCAGTCGGTCAAACACAAGGGCATTCCTCGTTTCCTCGACTTCTTTCCAGAAGACGACAAAGCCTATCTGGTGATGGAGCTGATCCACGGCAAGAACCTAGAGCAGTATGTGCTGAAGCAGGGACCCGTGGAGCCTAATCAAGCCATTCGCTGGATGCAGCAAACCTGCGATGTCCTGCACCACCTGCATACCCAGCATCCCCCCATTCTCCATCGCGACATCAAACCCGCCAATCTACTACGCCAATATCGTGATGGCCGCATCATCGTGGTGGACTTTGGTG